>NZ_JBSWYU010000016.1:0-81029 GCF_056161265.1 Marinomonas sp. ABL3_031 | reverse complement strand
GTGTTAGACTCTCATGAGACTTCAATTTCTTTTTGAAGCCCCAGCGAGCGCCCACACAAATTATCTGATTATCTATTTTAAAGAGCGTGCTAACCGCTTATTTGCGATCAGTGGTGGCGTATAATACAGTTTGATTTTTTTTACGCAAGTGCTTTCGGCAAAAAAACTAAATATTTTTCCACCTAATCAAAGCTCGACTATCCTCAACTCCTTCGGCATCGAAAAGGACACATTTTCTTCCCTGCCTTTAAGCTCTTCTGGTGATGAGCCCCCTTCACTAATAAGGCGATCAATTACTTCATTCACCAACACCTCTGGCGCTGATGCTCCAGCAGTTACACCTACGCTACTAACTCCTTGTAACCAATCACGATTAATCTCACTTGCATTATCGATTAAATAAGCCTTTGCCCCCATTCTCTCAGCCAGTTCTTTAAGACGATTAGAATTAGAACTGTTCACCGACCCGACTACCAATACCAACTGTGAGTTTTCCGCCAATGTTTTCACGGCATCTTGACGGTTCTGTGTTGCATAGCAAATATCGTCTTTTTTAGGGCCACGAATGAGTGGAAAGTATTCTCTTAAAGCATCAATGACAACAGAGGTATCATCCATGGACAAAGTAGTTTGTGTAACAAAAGCCAATTTATCTGGATTATTAACCGTTAATTTTGCTACATCATCGGGACTTTCAACCAAGTAAATAGCGCCACCTTTTGAGTCATCATACTGCCCCATAGTACCTTCAACCTCTGGGTGACCATCATGACCAATCAGAACGCATTCCATCCCATCACGTGAATAACGCAATACTTCTAGGTGCACTTTAGTTACCAATGGACAAGTGGCATCAAATACTTTTAAACCACGATTTGTAGCCTCATCCCTTACCGCTTTTGATACACCATGGGCACTAAAGATAACAATATTATCGTCCGGCACCTGATGAAGCTCATCAACAAAAACCGCACCACGAGCTTTCAACGACTCCACCACGAATTTATTGTGGACCACTTCATGTCGCACATAAATTGGCGCCTCAAATATATCAAGACAACGATTCACAATATCAATGGCACGATCTACACCTGCACAGAATCCTCGTGGGTTAGCAAGCTGGATGGCAAAGCTCATGCTGTCTCCTCGACAGAGATAATCTGCACTTTAAACGTCAGGGTACGTCCAGCCAAAGGGTGATTAAAATCCACCAATACCTCTTCAGAACCGATTTCAGCAATCACACCAGGCAATTCGTTTTTACTCATATCAGCAAAAGACACAACCATCCCTTCCTCTAAATCCATATCAAATTGGCCACGAGGGATACGCTGTAAATTACTTTCGTTATGTGCACCAAATGCTTTTTCAGGAGGCATAACAAAGCTGGTTTCCGCCCCTTTATCTAGCCCTAAAAGCGCTTCTTCAAAAGCAGGTAGCAAACTACCATCACCGTAATTAAAGGTCGCTGGTGTTTGACCAAAGTTCGAGTCAACAATTTGACCATCTTCCAACGCCAGTTCGAAATGAAGACTAATACGGCTTTGTTCTGTAATTGAACTCATTTATCGTCACCTGTTTGCTTAGGGCCAATGACGCTTTCAACAAGCATCAAGACAACCCCAATCGTAATCGCACTGTCTGCCACATTAAAAGCAGGAAAATACCAAGATTGTTGCCAGTGAAATTGCAAGAAATCCACAACATGACCATACACCAGACGATCATACAAATTACCTATGGCGCCCCCCAAAATTAAACTTAAAGACAAGGCTTCAAGCACATGGGTTTTGGCAATTTTAACCAAACGCCAACTTATACCTATTACGACAGCGATTGCGATCAACGAAAATAACCAACGCTGCCAACCACCCGCTTGTGCCAAGAAACTGAACGCAGCCCCGGTGTTGTAACGCAGGGTCAAATCAAACACAGGCAATACGGCAATTTCTTGTCCATAGTGCAAATTTGCTTCTATTACCTGCTTGGTGATCCAATCCAATCCAAAAACAACCAGCGCCAGCGCCCACCAGCGCTGGAGTTGCTGTCTGATATAAGTCAACTTCATCTGATTAAGCATAAAAGCGCTCTTCACCTTCCCCATCAGGTAAATTACTGATACAACGATCACATAATTCCGGATGCACTTCACGCTTACCGACTTCTTCTCTGTGGTGCCAACAACGCACACACTTCTCGTTCGAGCTAGTCACAACTGATACTTTTAGTCCGGCCAGTTCAGAGTTAACCGCATCTTCAGATGCATCCGCCAAAGGCAATACTTTGACATCAGATGCGATCAACACGAAGCGCAACTCTTCTCCTAAACGATCCAATACATTTTGCAAAGCATCATCACAGTACAAGGTAATTTCCGCACTCAAACTCGCTTTAATCTTGCCGTCATTGCGCGCTGCTTCTAGTACCTTGTTGGTAGCTACTTTCGCTTCCAACACCTGCTTCCAGAAATCGCGACCAAGCTCTTCATCACCAGACAACTCAGTTAGACCTTCATACCAAGTTTCCAAGAACACGGATTCACCATGCTCACCTGGTAGTGCCTGCCAGATTTCATCGGCTGTAAAACTCAATACAGGAGCAATCCAACGAGTAAAGGCCTCAACAATGTGATACAAAGCCGTTTGTGCAGAGCGACGCGCCAAACTGTCTGGCTGAGTCGTGTACTGACGGTCTTTGATAACATCTAGATAAAAACCACCTAAGTCCACTGAACAGAAGTTCTGAATCTTCTGATTCACTGCGTGGAATTGGTACTCGTTGTAAGCCTCGTCGATCTCTTTTTGCAACTGCGCTGCACGATCTACGATCCAACGATCAAGAGCGATCATATTTTCGTTCTCAACCATGTCTTTCGCCGGATCAAAACCGTTCAAGTTGGCCAGCATGAAACGTGCTGTATTACGAATACGACGATAAGAATCTGCAACACGCTTCAGGATTTCGTCTGAAACCGTCATTTCGCCTGTGTAATCCGTTGCAGCCACCCACAAACGAATAATGTCAGCGCCTAAAGTACTCATTACTTTCTGTGGCGAAACAACGTTACCCAAAGACTTAGACATCTTGCGGCCATCACCGTCTACCGTGAAGCCGTGAGTCAACACACCTTTATAAGGTGGTACGCCGCGAATCGCGATAGATGTCTTCAAAGACGACTGGAACCAACCACGGTGCTGATCCGACCCTTCAAGATACAAATCAGCAGGGAAGCTTAACTCTTCACGCTGATCAATTACTGAGTAGTGCGTCACACCAGAATCAAACCACACATCCAAAGTATCTGTTACCTTGCTGTATTTCTCTGCATCCGCACCAAGCAATTCGGCCGCATCTAGCTCAAACCAAGCATCAATGCCTACTTTTTCAATACGCTGCGCAACTTCTTCGATAAGACGCGGTGTTTCTGGGTGCAACTCTTGCGTTTCTTTGTCAATAAAGAGCGCAATTGGCACCCCCCAAGTACGCTGACGAGACACACACCAGTCAGGGCTGTTATTCAACATACCCTCCATGCGGTTCTGCCCCCAGCTTGGCGTCCACTTAACGCCTTTAACGGCTTCTTTGGCAGAATCCAACAAACCTTTCTCATCCATACTAACAAACCATTGCGGCGTCGCACGGAAAATCAAAGGCGTTTTAGTACGCCAGCAATGTGGGTAACTATGGAAGATTTTTGATTGGAAAACCAACGCTTGGTGCTTATTCAACACTTCAAGAATGGCGTCATCAACTTTATAAACATGCATGCCAGCAAAGTCACCGGCCGCATCAGAATACACACCGTTATCCTGTACTAGATTAATCGTACCCAAACCATTAGCACGGCCCACGTTAAAGTCATCCACACCGTGATCTGGTGCTGTATGAACACAGCCTGTACCCGCTTCTGTCGTAACGTGCTCGCCCAAGATCAACAGAATATTACGCTCAAAGAAAGGATGATTCAGTAGACTGTCAGCCAATGACTGACCTTGTGCACGACCTACGATACGGAAGTCTTCTTGACCGTAACGCTGCATAACACCCGGCACCATGTCTTCGGCCAACACCAAACGCTCTTTGCCTTGACCCATATCCACTTCGACCAAAGCATAGTTAAACTCTGGATGGATGGATACCGCCTGACTAGCAGGCAAGGTCCAAGGAGTGGTTGTCCAAATCACAACAGAAACAGGGCCTTCTCCCGTGACATCAGAAAACCTTGCCAAGAAAGCCGCTTCATCTTGTGGAGCATAACGCACATCCAAAGACAAAGAGGTTTTATCCTGGTATTCCACTTCCGCTTCCGCCAAAGCCGAACCACCTACCACACTCCAGTAAACCGGCTTGAAGCCTTTTACTAGGTGACCGTTCTCAGCGATTTTGCCAAGTGCGCGAACAATATTGGCCTCTGTCTCGAAGTTCATGGTCAGATAAGGTTTTTCCCAATCCCCCATTACACCTAGACGAACAAAATCTTTTTTCTGCTCTTCGATTTGCGTATAAGCATATTCGCGGCATTTCGCGCGAAATTCTTTGAACGACACCTTGTCGCCCGCTTTGCCAATCATCTGCTCAACTTTATGCTCAATTGGCAGACCGTGACAGTCCCAACCAGGAATATAAGGCGCGTCATATCCGCTCACAGCTTTCGATTTAACAATAATATCTTTGAGGATTTTGTTAACCGCGTGACCAATATGAATACTACCATTAGCATATGGAGGGCCATCATGAAGAATAAATGGCTTACGACCTTTACTTACTTCGCGTACTTTCTTATAAAGATCCATATCCTGCCAACGCTTAAGCATTGCAGGTTCACGTTTTGCCAAATCACCACGCATCGGAAAATCCGTGTTTGGCAAATTCAGTGTCGGTTTATAATCACTCATGGTTTATCGATTTATCCTCAAAGATCATCAGTTCACTGATTGCTGAAAAAGCGAATCGCTTCTTCTTTGTCACATTGAATTTGTTTTTCTAACTCTTCTAGGCCGGACATTTTTCGTTCGGCTCGAATAAATTGGCGAAAGATGACATCCACATATTGATCATACAAATCACCTTCAAAATCCAGTAAATGCACCTCTAAAATAGGCGTTTTTCCTTGTACTGTTGGACGCACGCCAATGTTGGCAACGCCATCATGGCACTCACCATTAATCAATAGCTGCACAGCATAAACACCAGACAGAGCAGGCGTCACACCTTTTAAATGAATATTAGCGGTCGGAAAGCCAAGCTTGCGCCCCAACTGCTGACCATGAACGACTCGTCCACTCAAACTCACTGGATGGCCCATATTCATTTCAGCGGCTTTAACATCGCCCTGTTCTAAAGCAATACGAACCAAAGAGCTACTCACTCGCTGCTGCACTTCATTTAAAACCGATGGCGTATTCTCCACAACAAACTGATGCTGCTCACCAAAGCCTTTTAAATAGTTAAAATCTCCTTGACGATCACAACCAAAACGAAAATCATCGCCTACCACCAAATGCTTTACCGATAAGCCATCCAGCAAGATATGCTGACAGAACGCTTCAGCATCCAATTGTTGCAACTTAGGATTGAATGGCATGCACAATACGTAATCGATACCTTGATCCATCAAAAAGGCTACTTTATCGCGCAATCTACCGATTCTCCCAGGCGCGCTATCTGGCGCAAAGAACTCTCTCGGTTGCGGTTCGAAAATCATAATGGCAGCAGGCGCATCATATTGTTTTGCCAAATTTTTTACTCTTGACAAAATGGCGCTGTGGCCTAAATGAACACCATCAAAATTACCAATCGTCAGCACGCAGTCCTTATGCCTAGAACGGATATTATGAATACCGCGAATTAACTCCATAGAACCCCGTACAAAACAATTAAAGATTAACGTCAAAAAAATACCCGCGATTATATAGCAGTTCACCAGCCGAAGGTAGGCCAGAACTTATACAAGCCAAGCATAGACAAGTTAATTCCTTAATCCTGTTTTAAAATAGCGGGACGCAACCCAGCCACAAAGGCCACCAGAGCGTAAACAGCCACACCAGAGACGACGATCAGCAAGGTATTAGCAACGCGATGAATATCGGACATTTGCGTCCATTGCCAACCCAATTGCTGATAACCATACAAGCACGCAGCCAAAGCCAAAGTGGCGGACAACAAAATGCGCAGTATGACGCGCCATTGCGAAGTAAACACATGATGCTTAGCTCTGTACAAACCAAACCACAATAAAAATGCATTCAGAGCTGCCGACATGCTGGTCGCCAAAGCCAAACCAACGTGCCCAAGAGGCCAAACCAAAATCAGGTTAAAAATCATATTAGACACCATAGCAATAATGCCAATCTTTACCGGTGTTTTAGTGTCTTGGCGAGCGTAATAGCCTGGCGCCAAGACCTTTATTAGCATCATAAATACCAAACCTAGAGAGTACGCCTGCAAACTTTGCGCAGCTTTGTGTACATCATTTACCGTCAATTCCCCGCGATAGAAAATCGTGGCAATTAAAGGTTCCGCCAACATAAACAAAGCTAATGAAGAGGGCACTGCAATCAGCAACAAAATTCGCAGCGCCCAATCCATGGTGTCAGAGAAGCGCGACGACTCCCCCCCCGAAAAGCTCCGTGATAAGGAAGGCAAAATAACCGTACTTATAGCAATGGCAAAGATACCCAACGGCAATTCATATAAACGATCAGACAAATACAGCCAAGTAATACTGCCCGTTTCCAGAAAAGACGCCAACACAGTATCCAGTAACAAATTAATTTGTCCAACCGAGACACCAAACAAAGCAGGACCAATCAACAATAAAATCCGCTTCACGCCAGGATGCGAAAACCCTAACCTCGGCATGGACAAGAGTTTAAGTCGCGCTAAAAACGGCACCTGAAACAACAACTGAATCAATCCAGCAAAAAACACACCCCAAGCGACTGCCACTTCTGCCTGAGCGGCTGAGCGCGCAAACATCAAGGTCGCGACAATCAAAGAAATATTCAAAAAAATGGGCGTAATGGCTGGCACAGCGTATTCACCATGGGCATTTAAAATGCCGCCCGCCAAGGCCGTCAGAGAAATAAACAATAGATACGGGAACGTAATCACCAGCAATTCAGACGCCAATGCTGCTTGTGCGGCATCGTCAACAAAACCCGGCGCAAAAACATACACCACCCAAGGCGCGCACAACATAAACAATGCTGTGACACACAACAACACCAAACTCAATGAGCCAGTGACTGCCGCCACCAAAGCACGCACATCTGCTTGCGTTTCTTTCACACGATAATCACTTAATACCGGAACAAAGGCTTGCGAAAAGGCTCCCTCAGCAAACAATCGACGAAAAAAATTAGGAATTTTAAAGGCGACAAAAAAAGCATCGGCACTGCCACTGGCTCCTAATACAAAAGCCAACGCGGCATCTCGAACCAAACCTAATATCCGAGAAAGAAAGGTACAAATGGAAACCAACACACCAGAACGCAATAAAGACAAAGAGTTAGGTTTCTTGGTGACCGAAGAATCAAGTTCCGACATTTTGATTAAAGACACTTCCAAGCAATATAATCCGACAAGAATAACACCCAAAAGGCGATTAACGCAGCCAATTATATCGCCTGTTTTCACGAATAAATGCAGAATAGGGTTGTTAGAACGCAAAAAACTGGTAAAATCCGCCGCGAGATTTTAAAGTTAAAACTTTGACATTAATTTCACGACATAGCACTTTGCTGTGTCGTTTTCATTTAGAAAACTTAAAGGAGCCAGACCGTGGCAAATTCCGCCGGTTCAAAAAAACGTGCGCGCCAGGCAATTAAACGTCGCGCTCACAATGGTAGCCTTCGCTCTATGGTTCGCACTTACTTGAAAAAAGTAGACGCAGCTATCGAAGCAGGCAATCAAGCTGAAGCACAAGCAGCTTACGTTCTAGCGACTTCAAAGCTAGACAAAGCGGCTAACAAAGGCCTATACCACAAAAACAAAGCAGCTCGTCATAAGAGCCGCTTGAGTGCAAAAATCAAAGCACTGGCCTAATACCTATAAAAAAACCGGCAACTGCCGGTTTTTTTATATCCATCCTTGTCTCGCTAAGGCAAGGCTAGCCAAACAAAATCACTAACCAAACCACTGCTGCTAAAATCAACGCCAGCATCACCGCCGCAGAACCAAGATCTTTTGCCCTTCCAGATAATTCATGATGCTCATGACTAATGCGATCCACTACCGCCTCAACACTGGAATTAAAAGTCTCAACAATTAACACCATACCAACAGAGAAGATCAATACAGCACGCTCCAAACCATTATCACCAAGCCACAATGCCAAAGGCAAAGCAATTAAGAACAAACACACCTCTTGTCGAAAGGCTGCTTCATGCTGCCATTGAGCTCGCAACCCCTGATAAGAATATTTAGAGGCACTCAGCACACGACTCAAACCCACTTTTCCTGGCTTTGCCATACTCCACTCCTTTAAATAAGGACCAAATCGTCACGATGAATCAGCTCTGGCTCCCCTTCGTAACCTAGAATCTCACCGATTTTACCCGATGACTTACCTAACAGCTTTAACGTTTCGGCCACACTATAATTAATCAAGCCACGAGCAACCAATGCCCCAGATTCATCTACGCAAATTACCATATCACCACGAGAGAAAGTCCCTTCTGCGTCTTTTACTCCAACCGGCAACAAGCTACCTGCTTTACGCAAAGCCGACACCGCACCTGGATCCAAAGTCAAAGCACCGCGACTTTTTAGATGTCCCGCCAACCATTGCTTACGAGCCGCAATTGGACTGCTTTCTGGCAACAGCCAAGTCCCCAGCATGTCGCCTCTGCTAATACGTAAAATAACCTCTTCTTCACGACCAGAAGCAATTAGGGTATCCGCACCAGAGCGTGCCGCCAATCGTGCCGCACGCACTTTAGTTAACATACCGCCACTACCCAATACACCTGCGCCACCACTTGCCATGGACTCCAAGCTATCATCAGCAGCAGAAATATAAGAGATTAATTTTGCATCTTTATGATCACGAGGATTTTTATCAAACAAACCTTGCTGGTCCGTCAAAATAATGAGGGCGTCCGCTTCAACCAAATTCGCCACCAAAGCCCCTAAGGTGTCATTATCACCAAAGCGAATCTCATCGGTTACAACCGTGTCATTTTCATTAACAATGGGTACAACACCTAAACCAAGCAGAGTTCGCAACGAAGATCGTGCGTTTAAGTAGCGTCGACGGTTAGATAAATCGTCGTGGGTCAGCAAAATTTGCGCAGTACACAAGCCATGTTGTTCAAAATGCGACTCATACACGCCCACCAACTCCATCTGACCAACAGCGGCAGCCGCTTGCAACTCATTTACTTGGGTCGGTCGCTTCGTAAAGCCAAGACGCTTCATGCCAGCGGCAATGGAACCAGATGAAACCAACACAACTTCTTTTCCTTGCGCTCTTAAGGCAGCGATTTGTGATACCCACAAACCGATACGAGCCACATCCAAACCTTGCCCATCATTGGTCAACAACGCACTGCCAATTTTGACGACAATGCGTTGCGCCTGTGCAATTTTCTCACGCGTTTCCATGATACTACTTATACTCATTTATAAGACCTAGCCGACGTATTCCACTTCCACATCATAATCATCGTCGTCAAAGTCATCATCGTCTTCCAACATTTGACCCGCTTTACGACGCTTCTCACGCAATGAAAGAATACGTTCACGACCTTCTTCATCGATTTGACGACGTACTTCCGCTTCTTGCTCACGCGCTTCTTCGCTTTCCGCCAATAGGGTACGCTGCTCTTCTAACACCGTCATCAAATCAAGGCACAGAACTTCAGTACCCTCACCTGAGATAGCCGATACACGATAAGTACGACCTTCCCAACCAAGCGCATCGATGACACTTTGACAACGCTCTTCTAACTCATCTTGCGGCACCATGTCGGTCTTATTCAATACCAACCAACGCTCACGCTCTGCCAACGCAGGACTGAATTGCTCCAACTCGTTCACAGCAATTTGCGCCGCTTCTGCTGGTGTCACTTCATCCCAAGGCGCGAGATCAACGATGTGCAACAAAATACGGTTACGCACCAAGTGCTTCAAGAAACGAATCCCCAGACCCGCACCTTCAGACGCACCTTCAATAATTCCCGGAATGTCAGCTATGACAAAACTCTGATGTTTTTTGACTTTTACCACACCCAAGTTTGGCACCAAGGTAGTAAATGGGTAATCTGCCACCTTTGGTTTCGCGGATGATACAGAACGAATAAAGGTCGACTTACCGGCATTCGGTAACCCCAATAGACCCACATCCGCCAAGACCTTCATCTCCAGCTTTAATGTACGCTCTTCACCCGCTGTACCTTTGGTTGTTTGGCGTGGCGCGCGGTTCGTACTAGACTTAAAACGCGTATTACCCAAACCACGATGACCACCTTGCGCTACTTTTAGCGTTTGACCTATGGTAACCAAATCCCCAAGCGTTTCTCCGGTATCTTCATCGATGACGGTTGTTCCCACTGGCACTTTGATCTCTAGGTCTACCCCTTTGGCACCCGTCATATCGCGACCTTGGCCATTTTCACCACTGTCGGCGATGTACTTTTTGGTGTAGCGGAAATCGATTAGCGTATTCAATGACTCATCCGCCACCAAAATAACGCTACCGCCATTACCACCATCGCCGCCGTCTGGGCCACCTTTTGCGACAAACTTCTCGCGCCAGAAACTCAAACATCCATTACCGCCCTTACCTGCTCTTACGTAGATACTGGCTTCATCAACAAATTTCACAGAAACACCTCTTAGGTGGATTATTCAGATCAATAGACCTGATTATAGAATTCTTACAAAAAAAAAGCCCCGCGTTGCGGAGCTTTTTTTAATTTTTAGCAAATAATTAAGCAGCTACGACAGAAACTGTACGACGCTTAAGCTTACCTTTTACTTCAAATTTCACTTGGCCTTCTGCAACAGCGAACAAAGTGTGATCTTTACCAACTTTAACACCTTCACCAGCGTGGAACTGAGTACCACGTTGACGCACTAGAATGTTACCTGGAACCACAACTTGACCACCAAAACGCTTGACACCTAATCGTTTCGACTCGGAATCGCGACCGTTACGAGTACTACCACCCGCCTTTTTGTGAGCCATGATTTACTCCTTAGATAAGTTAATTAACGCTAACGCTTAGTTGATACCAGTTACTTTCACTTCTGTGAACCACTGACGATGTCCCATGCGCTTCATAGAGTGCTTACGACGACGGAATTTCAAAATTTTCACTTTGTCTCCGCGACCGTGAGAAACTACTTCCGCAGTTACTTTAGCGCCTTCTACAACTGGAGCGCCAACTTTTACGTCGTCGCCGTTGCTTACAAGAAGAACGTCATTGAATTCAACAACACCGCCTTCTTCAACCGCAAGCTTTTCAACTTTAAGGGTTTGGCCTTCTTGTACACGGTATTGTTTACCGCCAGTTTTAATTACTGCAAACATGTTCTTCTCCAATAAGATCTACCCGGCTACTGAAATTAAATTTGACCTACTTCTAGTGGCAATAATGCTTCATAAATTAATACGAAAACCAACAACCATATGATAGGGAGCAAAATGTGGGTAAATCGGACGCAGGATTGTACAAAATCAACTCAATCAATACAAGGAAAAAGCAGACTCTTTAGACATTTTTCGTATTTTGGGTTGACCCTGACACAAGCCTTACCTAGCATGAGGCACACTTGCTGATCAGCTTGAGACTTTTATAGCTTCGGAAATTGCATGCAACCTATACAAATACACGATGTTGTGGCCGATGAATTCGGCCAAGTAAACGAATATATTGTGTCGCAACTTAGTAGTGACATTCCACTAATTGAGCAGATCGGCTACTACATTATTAGTAATGGCGGCAAACGCCTTCGCCCTCTTTTGGTTCTTTTAGCGGCCAAGAGCTGCAATCAACTAGACGAAAGTCAGTTACTCAATGCCATTAAAATGGCCACCATTATTGAATTCATCCATACCTCTACTTTATTGCATGATGATGTTGTCGATGAATCAGATATGCGTCGCGGCAAAAAAACCGCCAACGAAGAATGGGGCAATGCACCCAGCGTCTTAGTCGGTGATTTCTTATATTCTCGCGCATTTCAAATCATGGTGGACGTAGGCAGCATGCCATGCATGGAAATCTTAGCAAAAACCACTAACGTGATTGCGGAAGGTGAAGTGCAGCAGTTAATTAACTGTGGAGACCCAGATACGACCGAAGCCAGCTACCTCAAAGTTATTCAATACAAGACAGCGAAACTGTTTGAAGGCGCAGCGCTGTGTGGTGCCGTGGTTGCGGGCGCAAACGAAGCCCAGCAAGAAGCTTTGCGTTTGTACGGCATGTACGTTGGCACCGCATTCCAACTCATCGACGATGTGATGGATTACACCAGCACCGCTGAAGAAATGGGCAAAAGCGTAGGTGATGACTTATCGGAAGGCAAACCCACATTGCCTTTAATATACACCATGAAACACGGCACAGCAGCAGCACAACAAAGAGTAAGACAAGCCATTTTAACCGGCGGACTGGATCAACTTGAGGAAATCATCAAGGACGTACAAAACTGTGGTGCTATTGACTACACCCAACAACAAGCACAACAACAAGCAAGCCTTGCCATCGATATTATCCAGCCATTACCTGAGTCGAAGTACAAAGACGCACTGATCGCACTGGCACACGCCTCAGTAAAACGTCGCAATTAATTTTTTTAGTAACATTTGATAAGAGAGGCTTAACGTGAATAGGGTTAAGTCTCTTTTATACATCCTGCTGCAAAATTTTCTGCACCACTTGCGCCGCTGCTGAGGAATCTTGTTGCATAAAGCAATGGCCGCCATCCACTTCTACTAAATGAATATTGGGATTTAACTTGGCACACAAACGATACGACTCCTTAAAATAATCAAAGGTGCCTTTCCCTAACACTATGTATGTTGGCACGGAAATCTGCGCGATTTTTTTCCACAAACCTTTGGGATAGCTAGAAAAGATGGCTGCTTCCATCCATGTTGGGCAACGTAATTGATAATGACCCTGCTCATCTTTCAACAAAGAAGAATTAATATAGTCTTCAAGACATTCCGTCTCCCAACCTTTAAAAGTACCACGTTCATAAAAGCTCTTATGAACTTGGGCATAACTTTCCCATTGAGTTCGACGACGGCTGGCTTGCTTTGCCAAAGGAATATGGCGCTTTAAACCGGCAAGTTTCACCCCTCTCATCATCCAAATCAAACGCGGTGGAAATAAAGCAGGATCCAACAGAACCATACGATTAAATATAGAGTGATCACCATGGTTCATAAGTACTGTCATGCAACCACCAAAGCTGTGTCCCATGCCAATCAACTCACAACCAGGCTCCGTTTGCAGTCGCTGCGACAAAGACGCCACAAAACGATCTGCTGTCGCATTCCAACCTACAAAGCCTTTACCTGCTGACGACGCACCATGCCCTGCCGCATCCTGTAGAATCAGATTGTAACCTTCAAGTTGCGACAAAAATTCGTTATAAGTTTGAACTGCAAAGCCATTACCATGAAGAAAATGAATACTCGGCTTATCCGCTCCCTGATAATTTGAATACCCTTGCAAATGACCTTCTGGCACAAGATGCTGCCAGCTTGATAATGCTAACCTTGTCGTTCGATCCATATTCAACACATAAAACGCTCACAAAAAAGCCAATATTAACAGAAAAGCCAAATTGAAATGGAGGCTAAAGTCGTATTGCATTAATAAATGCATTTACTAGTGTATGTTTTTCATTCTATTGACGGTTTTTTTCTTAACAAACATTCATATTGCAGAATCAAACCGATATAATCAGTTAGATTTTATACTGCAAACTGGACCACATAACCCACCGAACTATTTTTCTAGTTTTCGGCTGGATGTGGATATAGGACTATAATGACTACAGCTTCATCTTTTGAAAAAGACGAACTATTAAAATGTGGCCACGGTGAAATGTTTGGAGCAGGTAATGCCCAACTTCCTGTTGGTAACATGCTAATGATGGATCGCATCACTCATATCTCAGCTGAGGGCGGTGAACATGGCAAAGGCGAAATCATTGCCGAGCTAGATATCCACCCAGATCTTTGGTTTTTCGAATGTCACTTCCCTGGAGACCCCGTCATGCCAGGCTGCCTAGGCTTAGATGCTATGTGGCAGTTGGTAGGTTTCTTCCTTGGCTGGAAAGGCAACAAAGGTCGTGGACGCGCTCTTGGCTCAGGTGAAGTAAAATTCACCGGTCAAATTTTACCGACTGCGAAAAAAGTGACCTTCCACATCAACTTAAAACGCGTTATTGAACGTAAGTTGGTAATGGGAATCGCTGACGGCAGCGTAAAAGTAGATGGCCGTGAAATTTACACTGCAAAGGATTTGCGTGTTGGTCTATTTACTTCAACAGAAGACTTCTAAAAGATTAGGATAAAAGAGGCACATTTATGCGTCGTGTAGTAGTAACAGGCCTGGGCATTGTAAGTTGCCTTGGCAATGATAAAGACAGCGTTTTAAACTCATTGCGCGAGGGCCAATCTGGTATTCGCTTCGCTGAAGATTACAAAGAAAATGGCTTTCGTAGCCACGTTTGTGGACGCATCGATCTTGATGCAGAAACCATAGACCGTAAAGTTCGTCGCTTCATGGGTGACGCTGCAACTTACGCTTACGTTTCGATGCAACAAGCCATCACAGATGCAGGCCTAACCGAAGAACAAGTTTCTAATATTCGCACAGGTCTCGTTGCAGGGTCAGGTGGTGCATCAGCACGAAACCTAGTAGAAGCAGCCGATACATTACGTGAAAAAGGCGTCAAGCGTGTTGGCCCTTACCGCGTAACTCAAACGATGGGGAGCACTGTATCAGCTTGTTTGGCAACACCTTTCAAGATCAAAGGCGTTAACTACTCTATCACTTCTGCCTGTTCTACCAGTGCACACTGTATCGGTAATGCAATGGAATTAATCCAGTTAGGCAAGCAAGATATCGTTTTTGCCGGTGGTGGTGAAGAAGAAAGCTGGACACAAACTTGTATGTTTGATGCCATGGGCGCCTTGTCTTCTAAGTACAATGAAACTCCAGAAAAAGCGTCTCGCGCTTACGATGCAAACCGTGATGGTTTCGTAATCGCAGGTGGCGGCGGCATGTTGGTTATCGAAGAACTTGAACATGCCAAAGCTCGCGGTGCAAAAATCTACGCAGAATTAGTTGGCTACGGTGCAACTTCAGACGGCTACGACATGGTAGCTCCATCGGGTGAAGGTGCAGTACGTTGTATGCAGATGGCAATGAGTACTATCGACGAAAAAATCGACTATATTAATACTCACGGTACAAGTACTCCTGCTGGTGACATGAAAGAACTGCAAGCCGTTAACGAAACTTTCGGCGATGATATTCCGTTAATCAGTTCTACTAAATCACTTTCTGGCCACTCTTTAGGTGCAGCAGGTGTTCATGAAGCCATTTACTGTCTCCTAATGATGGAAAATGACTTCATTACGGCTTCTGCTAATGTGGAAGAGCTTGATCCCGCTGCTGGCAATATCCCTGTGGTGACGACTCGCAAGGACAATGCGAATCTAAACACCATCATGTCAAACAGCTTCGGCTTCGGTGGCACAAACGCCAGTTTGGTATTCAAAAAATACCAAGACTAAGCAGGCCAAGCATTCCAATAAAAAAAGCCGCTTATGCGGCTTTTTTTATTGTTTATTCGCTGTAGCTGCTCAACTAAACAAACATCCATCTTCACTAATAGAATTATTCCTCAAAGGCAATGGCATTCCCTTTGGGTAAATTTGCCATCTCAGCACGCATCCAACCATCCATTTCGTCATGCAACTCTGAAGTTTTCTTCCCATCAGATTCAATAATAGGACCAACAACGACTCGAATAGTACCTGGAAATTTACGCCATTTCTTACCAGGCCAAGTGTAACCTGCATTATGTACAATCGGCAAAATTGGCGCTTTGGCCGAAGTCGCTAACATGGCAGCCCCTTTATTAAAGGCTTGTGCCTTATTCGGTGCAATGCGCGTCCCCTCTGGAAAAATCAGCACCGAACGACCATCTTCGATACGCTCTTTCCCCTGGCTGATAATCTGTTTCAAAGCATTGGTGCGTTGAGAACGATCAATGGCGATAGGTTGTACCATACGCAAACCCCAACCAAAGAAAGGCACAGATAACAATTCTTTCTTGAGTACAGTCGATACGGGTGCCATTAGCACCTGCAATAAATAAGTTTCCCATTCACTTTGATGATTTGCTACTAATACAAAAGTTCGCTGCCTATCTATGTTTTCCAAACCAGCGAACTCCACTCTCACGCCGCAAAGTACACGGAACATAAATAACAATCCTTTGTTATGAAGATTTAAAACAGGCTGTCGTAATGCCTTTGGCAATAATAGCGTCGCCAAAGGCGCTAATGCACCAAAAAGCACAGTCGACAAAATATAATAAACAAAGAAGATGCTTGATCCTAACCAAGATCTTAGTGACTGCCAAAAGCCCATGACAAACTACTCCTCGTTGTCTTCCACTGAATATTTTAACTTTTGTTTCAGAGGGTTGGCATACATAGACAGAACCTTGTCAAGTAAATGCTCTGGACAATTTTTTAGATAATTCGCGAAAGCATTATCCAAACACGCTTTACCCTGCAGCATGGCTAAGGCTGACTCATTTGTGGACTGAATGGCATAATTGCTAATGATCTGCCGATCTACTTCTTCCACAAACGCTTCTGGTGTTTCAAAACCATCTTTAATGACATCACCAAAGGTCACAACCACTTTCCCCTTTTGCCCAACAATACCGTTTTTGATGCTGTCGATGTCTTCAAACTCGGCTTTCTCATAGCTGCCGGTTGAAGATTTTTGATGCAACTCATTCGCTTTATCAAAGGCACAAGGGTCGTATTCATAGGAAATCGATACCGGCACTATTTTTAAGTTTGCCATGGCCTCAGCAAAGGTTTTTTTCTCTTTTTTCTGGCTCATGTAAAACATTTTAATAATAGCGGGGTCAGTCAAGTCCAAACCGTCTTTCGCACGACCCTCTTTTTGAGCAATCCAAATATTGGCATGATCTTTCGTCAAAGATTTCGTGATATAAGAAGATAACTGACCAAATGCGGCCATCATTTCACGAATACCGTTGGCAGATCGCTTAACAATGAAACTTTTATTCAACCGCATCAAATCCGACACAAAAGGACGACGCAATAAATTATCACCAATCGCAATACGTACCGTATCCAATCCAGCCAAATACAGACCGTAATTAACAAAAGCGGGGTCCATTGCAATGTCTCTGTGATTTGACAAAAACAAGTAGCCCTCACCCTTTTTCAGCTTTTCAATCCCACGGTATTCTACATTACTGGTGGTGGTTTTAATCATGCGCTCCATATAATCGGCAACGCGCATTTGAAACTCATGAACATTGGAAATCTTTGCCACCTGACGCCGCAACACCAGCTTAACAACTAAAGCTAATGGGCCATTCATCCATTTTGGCCAATTAGCAAAGCGAAAACCAATAATGGTATTAATAAAATCTGGTGTTGCCACCAGACTCTGTAACACCTCTGCAACTTCAGTGTCGTTGTAGGGGCGTATATCGTGAAACTGATCCATTTATTTTTCCGTTAGTAAAAACTAATTTACTTTATAATAATTATAGAGATTGAATATCAAAGCCCAACGTTTCAAGCTCTTCTCTTTTAGAAGAGGAAGAAACAACAGCAAGGTTTTCATTCTCTTGAGTTAAATAGGTCTTAGCCACCTGTTGCATTTGCTCAATAGTGACAGCTAAAACTTTCGCTCGAAACGCTTCTCGATAAGCAAGGCTTCGTCCGTGCAACTGCACATAGAAATCGCTTTGCGCTTCACCAGCCGGTGAGCCTGGTTTATCCATAGAACCAATCACACCTAAAATGGCCTCTTCTAACGCTTCTTCACTGTGTTGGTTCGTTAACAACCACTCAATGGAAGCATCAAAATCTGCCAAAGTTCCCGTTAATCTTGGGTCGCGGTAAGAGTAGAAACGGAAGCAGCCTGTGCCTCCGTCAAATGCCGCACCACCACCATAAGCGCCGCCTTGCTCGCGAATAGCGCGATGTAAAAAGCCGTTACGCAAGAAGCCACCTAACACAGTTAACGCCGCCACATCTGGGTGTTCACCAAAAGCTGTCTTATAGGTTTTACTGCAGAAATTCACTTGTGTCGACGTCAGCCACGCCAACTTCACTCGGCCTTCTTTCGCCGTCAAAGAAAAAGCGGAAGACATGTCGTCCCCAGCGGCCAAATCTGCAAAGACCTGCCTTACACACGCCATAACACTATCCTCATGCTGTGCTTCCGCCACCAGCAAGAGTTGTTTTTTGGCCGCTAACAACTTGCCATGCAAACGCTTAAAGACAGCCAACACAGCGTCTACCGCTGTCGTGTCTTGTTGCATTGCATCATCCAGAGCGATCGCGGCACGAATGCCCGTCATACCACCCCACGCTTCTTGTTGCGCTGCCAAACCAGAAATGGCACTCGAGGCAGCCGCCATCGCCAGTGAGTGACCTTGCCCTGTGATAGACTGTTCACGACGAGCACGACGTTGCGCTACCAGCTCTTGTAGACGTTCCGCTTCGTCAAAACGAACGTGCAACATAGTATCGCGTAACAGTTCGCTCATGGCTTGTACATTTGGCACTAAGGCTTTTGAAGACAGCACAAAGTAACCTTTCACCGCTTGACGATCCGCTAAGCTAGCGCGAATGGAGTTCGATGCTCCCAAACCACCACAAACTTGCGCCTGTTTTTCTTGCATCGCAAGATAATCCTGTTCACCCACCCCAAGTTCAGTCATCACAGAGGAAAACAAAGGCAAATAGCTGATTTCTTCTTCATCTAATTCAGGCAGTTCAATCACCAACTGTTGATACACCAAGCCATTGGTGCCTTGGGGATAAAAGGTAATAGGCAAGTTACCATCGAACTGCTCACGGTCGTATTCGGGTAAGCGAGCAGGAACATCTTCAAGACCCACTTTCGGCAAAATACTCATGTCATCGACTTGCGCCTGACGCTCTTTCAAAGCGCCACTGCGTTCAATGATTTGCTGTTTTTGTTCTTCGCTTAAAGACATTTTAATGCGATTCAAACGGTCTTTTTCAGCCTGATTACGGCGAGTTTCTAACGCATCGTCTGGGCTTAGTGTCAGGGTAACTCGGTGAGCATTCGACAAGAGCAAGTTATTAATAAGATTCGGAACATAATCTGCTGCTTGTATTTTCTCACGCATAACAGCGATGACTGGATCCAGATCCAGTTGCGCAATCACATCACCTGAATGCACAGCAGTAGAGAGGCCCGCCAAGATCAATTGCAAACCATATGGGTAGCTACCACCGCCAATTTCACGCTGGCTTAATTCCAATTGGTGTAACATAGCGTCGACCATTTCTTGCGGTACGCCCTGCTCAGCAATGTCTTTCAAACTTGTCAAAATTAAGGCTTCTACTTGCTCCGCATCAGCACGTTTCACCCCTTCAAGACCACACATAAAGCTCATTTCTTTATTCGTGTCTTCCAAACCACACAGAGGCGATGGCGCTCGACCAAGGTCTGAGTTTTCCAAAGCACGACGTAATGGCGAAGCACTGTTGTCGAGCAATACGCTGGATAACAATTGCGCTTCAAATTGCTGAGTCAGATCGGTACTTTCCCCCAATAACCAACCAACCACCACATGACTACCGTCTTCTTTCACTTCGTCTACGGCATAGCCTTCTTCCACCCGAACTGGCGAAAAGTAACGCTTGGCATTTGGCACGCTAACTTTTGTTTCAAGACACTCAAAGCGACTTAATACTTTGCTTTCAAATGTCTCTTGCAAAGTCTCGGCTGGAATATCACCAAAAGTCATGAATACCGCATTGGAAGGATGGTAATGAGTACGATAGAAGGCCAATAGGTCTTCATAAGACAAATCTGGAATATCAGTCGGTTCACCACCAGAGTTAAAGTGGTAAGTGTTGTTCGGGAACAAGTACTTTGTTAGGGTTTGCCACAACACAGACGTAGTTGAGCTCATGGCGCCTTTCATTTCATTGAACACCACACCCTTGAAGGTCAAATCCGATTCAGGGTTAGCCGGTTCAGCGAACTCCAAACGATGACCTTCTTGTGAGAAATCCAATTCGTCCAGACGAGAAAAGAACACCGCATCCAGATAAACGTCTAACAGGTTATGGAAATCTTTCTTGTTCTTACTGGCGAACGGATAAGCCGTCCAATCAGACGAGGTAAAAGCATTCATGAAAGTATTCAAAGAACGACGAATCATCATGAAGAAAGGATCACGCACCGGAAATCGTTCAGAACCACATAAAACCGTATGTTCCAAAATATGTGCAACACCGCAAGAATCGGTTGGTACAGTTTTTAACCCCACCAAAAAAACATTCTCATCATTTTCCGATGCGATATGAAAGTGCTTTGCGCCAGTAACCTTATGCTCGAACTCCTGAACACTGGCGTTCAGAGCGTCAATAAACTCACTGCGAATAAAACGAAACGCAGCATGATGCGCGATGCGATCTGTCATTCTCTACCTCGATAGAATTAGAATACGATGACTCATAAAACAATTACCAAAACGTCAAAAGAAGACGCTTTCAACGTCGCGAAATTATATCAAAAACCTGCATTTACTTCACCAAATAAGCTGTCAGCATGGTGAACAGATTGCTGATCTTAACGCTTTTGATGTCTTTCCCAGTTTTCTAAACGGGCTTTTTCACTCTTTTTAAACAACACATACACAGCCCCCAATCCGCCATGATGACGTTGCGCGCTGTGAAAGGCCATTACCTCGTCCATATCACGGAGCCACTTATTGATGTAACTCTTTAACGTGGCTTGATTTTCAGGTGTTCGCTCACCCTTACCATGCACTATGATGCCAACTCGCACATCGTGATGAACACAATCTTTGGCAAATTGAAAGACATCTCGACGCGCCTCTTCTACCGTACGACGATGTAAGTCCAAACGCGACTCCACACCATACTTACCCTGACGCAGACGTTTAAAAACGCCATCCTGTACACCAGAACGCTTGTATTCCAACATGTCATTCGGATCAACCCGCTCAACATAATCTTTCGACAAATGATTCTTGTCTTCTTGCTTGGCTTCTAATGCTGCTTTTTGACGAGCAACGAAATCCGCTTCGCCCTGCTTTTTTCCCAAATACACTTCGGTTTTTTGCAACGGACGAATGCCTTTCACTTCCTCGGCAAATAAAGAGAAATCTTCATCCTCAGCCATAAACGACCTACCTCAAAAACGTACCATAGTGTCTTATCTCTGACCGCCAAATAGACAAAAGGCTCCCTTAGGAGCCAGTACAATTCGTTTGTGCTTGCTTTCACCGCTGCGCTCGCCACAGCGTTACTTACTGCTCATTGCAATTAATAAGACACGCTTTTATATAAAAGTCATTATAACAGCATAAACAAGCGACAACTAATTTTGCTTTGCATCAGCTAAACTTTGCACTATAAAATCGCCTACTCACCTGAAATGCACCAAAAACACCCTAAAAAATGAAAAACTTCGTAAAACTTCTTCTAATCCAGTAGAAAAAATAGACTTTTGCACTTGGCACAATAAATGCTTTATTTATTTTTGTTCGTACCCTTGGAAAGTCGAACATGACAATTTAACCAAAATAGAGAGCTAGGGTTCCGATATCAATTTATTGGTTGATATGACTGGTCCGAGAGCTTTCGACCTTGATGTTTCAAGGTTACACGGCGGGATAAAAGCCCGGGAGACCACATGGCGATTTTGCCAAGGGTACTCCATGTGTAACTAACAAACTGAAAAGGTGACTCCCTATGAAATTCTCAAAGAATAAAGTACCTGCTTTACTGTTTGCTTTACTCGCTTCCTCCCAAACCTTCGCTAAAGAAGATTTCAAAGTCTGCTGGTCCATTTATGCAGGCTGGATGCCTTGGGCTTACGCGGAGCAATCTGGCATCATTGACAAATGGGCAGACAAATACGACATCAATATTGATGTGGTACAAATCAACGATTACGTTGAATCCATGAACCAATACACAGCGGGTCAATTTGATGCTTGTACCATGGCTCAAATGGACGCCTTGACCATTCCTGCCGTTGGTGGAGTTGATAGCACAGTGTTAATCGCTGGCGATTACTCAAACGGCAATGACGCTATCATACTTTATGGTGAAGACAAGCTAGCAGACATCAAAGGCCAAGATGTCAACTTAGTGGAATACAGTGTATCGCACTATCTGTTAGCTCGTGGTTTAGAAACCGTCGGCATGAGCGAAAAAGACGTTAAAGTTGTTAATACTTCCGACGCAGACCTAGTCTCTGTTTTCGGCACAGGAGATGTGTCTGCAACGGTGACTTGGAACCCTTTGGCTAGCGAAATTCTATCCATGCCAAACACTTATGACGTTTTCAATTCATCGCAAATCCCAGGTGAAATCATTGATGGTTTGATCGTCAATACAGAAACACTAAAAGCCAATCCAGCATTGGGTAAAGCACTAACAGGTGCTTGGTTTGAAATTATGTCAACCATGTCTGGCAACAGCGACAGCGCCAAAGAAGCTCGTACTATCATGGCCGAAGCCGCCGAAACCGATTTAGCGGGTTACGACGCTCAGTTGGCGAAAACCCACATGTATTACACACCAGCAGCAGCATTGGAATTGGTCAACAGCCCTAAATTGGTTGAAACCATGAAACATGTAGCGGAATTCTCATTCGAACACGGTCTTTTAGGTGAAGGCGCGCCAAGCGCAGATATTGTTGGTATCGAAATGCCAGCTGGCACCTATGGTGATACTAATAACATCAAACTGCGTTTCGATAATACCTACATGCAAATGGCTGCCGACGGAAAACTATAGTCTGTTATCAACGCGCTTTGTCATAAGACGAAGCGCGTTATTTTAGGCCATTTGCTGAAAGGCATTATTATGAAAAAGTTCGTTAATTACTCTCCTTCTCCCGTTAGTCGAGTGCTATTAGGCTTGCTGCCTTTTGTTCTCTTACTGATTGTTTATATGATGGGATCCGAAGCTCGTTTGGCGATCAACCCTAGCGACAAGCTTCTACCATCCTTTGGACAAATGGGAGAAGCCATTTATCGCTTAGCTTTTGAACCTAGCCGTCGAACTGGCGACTATGTTTTTTGGCAAGACACCTTAAGCAGTCTAATGCGCTTATTTGCCGGCGTCGCGATTGCTGCCTTATTTGGCTTGAGTGTCGGACTGCTCACTGGAGCATTGCCCGCCATTAATGCCATGTTCGCCCCGCTGCTGACGGTGATTTCTTTGATTCCACCACTGGCCGTGTTGCCCATTTTGTTCATCATCATAGGCTTAGGTGAAGCATCGAAGATCACGCTGATTGCGATTGGCGTGGCGCCTTTCATTGCCCGCGACATACAGAGACGAACACAAGAGATTCCCAGCGAACAACTGGTTAAAGCGCAAACTTTAGGGGCCAGCACAAGTCAGTTATTAATTCGTGTGCTATTACCTCAAGTCATGCCAAAGCTGATTGACTCTGTGCGTTTATCATTGGGCGCAGGCTGGTTATTCTTAATTGCTGCGGAAGCCATTTCCTCCACCGACGGTTTGGGCTATCGCATTTTCTTGGTAAGACGCTATCTGTCGATGGACATCATTCTGCCTTATGTCGCCTGGATTACCTTATTGGCTTTTCTCATTGACTACTTGCTCAGCGCAATCAATAGCCGACTCTACCCTTGGAGTCTGGAGGCAAAATCATGAGTAAACCTTTGATCGAAGCACGCAATTTAGGTAAGGAATACGGTAAAGACGTGATTCTAGAAAGCGTTACGACTCAAGTTTATGAAGGGGAATTCATCACTCTAGTGGGCGCCTCAGGCTGTGGCAAAAGCACTTTTTTAAAAATGATATTGGGGACAGAACAAGCCTCATCTGGGTCATTATTACTGGACGGTTCCGCTATTCCAAACGAACCCGGCCCAGATCGCGGCATCGTGTTTCAACAGTACTCGGTGTTTCCACACATGACGGTGCTGGACAATGTAGTCGCTGCCAAAGGTTTCCAAAAAGCCTCTTTGACTGGCCACTTGTTTGGCAAGGAGAAACAACAAGCTCAGCAAGAAGCCACCGACGTATTACAGCAAGTGGGACTGGGGCACGCTCTAAAACGCTACCCTCATGAATTATCAGGCGGCATGAAGCAACGCTTAGCAATTGCCCAAGCCATCATTTGCAAACCTCGCATTTTGCTTTTAGACGAGCCTTTTGGCGCACTTGATCCCGGCATACGTAGCGATATGCACAAGTTGATTCTAGACCTTTGGAAAACCCATAAGCTAACCATTTTTATGGTTACCCACGACCTTAAAGAAGGCTT
Source organism: Marinomonas sp. ABL3_031 (assembly GCF_056161265.1). Taxonomy (NCBI): domain Bacteria; kingdom Pseudomonadati; phylum Pseudomonadota; class Gammaproteobacteria; order Oceanospirillales; family Oceanospirillaceae; genus Marinomonas; species Marinomonas sp. ABL3_031. Next base: position 56,457 of record NZ_JBSWYU010000016.1, on the reverse strand, counting down.
TTACTTAGGCACTCGTTTATGGGTATTCGACAAGATTCGTCACGATGCTCAGGCTCCAAATGCCTATGGTGCTTCCATCACTTACGACTTACCCGTTGGCAGCACACAACCTCAGTTGTACGACGAAATTCATCAACAAATGACACACAAAACGGCTTAGGCGTCCCAACATTTGACGCCCCTGTGACAAGGAGAACTCATGAAATATTATGAAACCGTTATTCCATCGGCCAGCCATTGGTCATTAAAAGTGCGCCGTGGCACGCAGATTACCTTTACCGATTTAGAAGGCGGAGCCAACTTAGGCATGGTCTTTTATAACCCAGAAAACCTTCTGGAAGCTTATAACGCACCTGATACCTTAAAAGGCCAGCATACATTTAAACTAACCCAAGGCCATTGCTTATATTCCGATATGGGACGTATTTTTGCGTCCATCATAGAAGATTCCCTTGGCTGGCACGAAACCGTCTGTGGCAACAGTCACGCTTCTCACATTGAAGCTCGCTGGGGCAAGCGGAATTACCAGAAAGATCGTAACGATTGGCAACAAAACGGCCATGACGCCATGCTGGTCGAAATGACCAAATACGGTCTGACGCAAGCCAATCTCGTAGCGAATCTCAACCTGTTCAGCAAAGTCAGCACTGATGACGCTGGCGCTATGTCATTAGTCGGAAACCACAGTCAAGCAGGCGACAAAGTGACTTTGCGCTTTGAAATGGATACCTTGGTCATTCTGCACACTTGCCCACATCCCCTCAGCCAAGCAGCGAGTTATCCACGCAAGCCCGTTGGCCTTTTATTGGAAAAAGCCGCTCCTATAGCGGAAGACGATTTGTGTAAAAACTCGCGCCCAGAGAATCAACGCGGCTTTGCTAACAACGACCTGTATCACTTCGGATTGGAGGCCTAATCATGATCAAAGAAAGTTCACTCAATGCCACACAAGCCAACCAAAGCTTCACCGTTGACGCAGGCGATTATTTCATTCGTCACATTCCAGCTGGGGCAACCTTCCGCTTCGTCGACCTAGAAGGCAACCAAGCGGCTGACACTTTATTTTTCAATGCTCATGACCCATCAGAGCGTTACAGCGCCACCGACACCATTCGTGAGCAAGGCAATGTTTACCTAACAGCAGGATCACAACTGCGTTCCAATGAAAATCAAGTGATGCTGGAAATTGTTGCCGATACTTGTGGCCGACACGACACATTAGGCGGCGCCTGTGCGACCGAAAGTAACACGGTACGTTATGACTTAGAAAAGCGCTGCATGCACGCCTGTCGTGACAGCTGGATGCTGGCCATCGCGGAAAACCCAGAATTTGGCTTAGAAAAATGTGACATCGCCCATAACGTCAATTTCTTTATGAATGTGCCGGTCACCAGCAGTGGCGGCCTTACCTTTGAAGACGGTATTTCGGCACCAGGGAAATACGTGGAGATGCAGGCGCAGATGGATTTGATCGTACTGATTTCCAATTGCCCACAACTCAACAACCCATGTAATGGCTACAATCCAACACCGATTCAAGTATTGGTATGGGAAACAAAAAACTGATTTTTCTCCTAGTTACTCACTTAATGGACGACCATTGAGTTGCTTATTTAACCGGGACGACCCGGAAAAGGTTAAAACATGTTTCACACTGTCTTGATAGCAAACCGTGGAGCAATTGCCGTACGCATTATTCGTACGCTCAAACGCATGAAGATCAAAGCCATTGCGGTGTATGCGGAATCTGACGCAAACAGCCGCCATGTCAAACTGGCTGACGAAGCCTATTCTTTAGGAGAAGGCGCAGCCAGCGAAACCTATCTGAATGTCGATAAAATTCTTGAAATTGCTCAGCAATCCGGTGCTCAAGCCATTCACCCAGGCTACGGCTTTCTTAGTGAAAATGCCGCTTTTGTTCGCCACTGTGAGGCGCAAAACATTGCTTTTATCGGCCCGACTGACGAGCAAATGCTGGCCTTTGGTCTGAAACACCGCGCCCGTGATTTGGCCCTCAAAGCCGAAGTGCCTCTACTACCAGGATCAGACTTATTACAAGACCTCGGCAGCGCACGCATAACGGCCCAACAGATAGGCTACCCTGTGATGCTAAAAAGCACCGCTGGCGGTGGTGGCATCGGCATGCAGCTTTGCCATAATGACGCCGAACTCAGCGCCAGTTTTGACTCCGTCAAACGCCTTGGTGCCAGTAACTTTGCTGACGATGGGGTATTTTTAGAAAAGTTCATCGCCCGTGCTCGACACATAGAAGTGCAAGTATTCGCCGATGGCCAAGGCCAAGCTTTAGCGTTAGGCGAACGAGACTGTTCTAGCCAACGCCGCAATCAAAAAGTCGTTGAAGAATGCCCAGCGCCCAACCTCAGTGACGCCGTGCGCCAACAACTTCACCACACTGCCGAATCCTTACTGGCCTCAGTAAAGTATCGCAACGCAGGCACAGTCGAATTCATTTACGACATGGACACTGAGCAGTTTTACTTCCTTGAAGTAAATACTCGCTTACAAGTTGAGCATGGTGTTACCGAAGAAGTGTATGGCATTGACTTGGTAGAATGGATGGTTCGCCTAGCCGCCGATGAAGTCATGGATTTGGCCTCTTTAGGTAAATCGTTAAGCCCACAAGGTCATGCTATTCAGGTACGACTCTATGCGGAAGACCCTTACAAAGACTTTCAACCAAGCCCTGGATTACTAAGCTATGTTGATCTACCAAGTTCCTACTTTGACACGACTCAAACGGTGAGCGACAACAAGGTTCGTATTGATCACTGGGTAGAAACAGGTCTACAGATTTCGCCTTATTTTGATCCTATGATCGCCAAGGTCATCGTCCACCAACCAAATCGCGAACAAGCCCTTAGCGCCTTACAAGCTACCCTAGACGATTGCATCTTGTATGGTACACAAACCAACCTTGACTACCTTAAACACTTATTGAAAGACGACACCTTAATGCAAGGTCAAGTCAGTACCCGCTATCTAAACGACTTTGTTTACCAACCACAGCGCATTGATGTGCTAAGCGGCGGCACACTCACCACTTTACAGGACTTTCCTGGTCGTCAACATCATTGGAATGTGGGCGTACCGCCCTCTGGCCCATTTGATAGCTATCACAGTCGTTTGGCTAACCGCATACTGGGCAATGATATTGCGTCCGCCACCATGGAAATCACGCTACAAGGCCCGAGTTTGCAATTCAGTTTTGCCACTGAAATTGTCTTGGCTGGCGCACAAATTGACGCGAAATTGGATGGTGACACAGTGGCATTACACCAGCCCATCAAAGTAGAGGCGGGGCAAACTTTGAGTTTAGGTCGCATTCGTGACGCCGGCGCGCGCTGTTATTTGGCGGTAGCTGGCGGCTTTGATTGCCCTGATTATTTAGGCTCCAAATCCACCTTCACCTTAGGACAATTTGGTGGTCACAATGGTCGCGCCTTACAAACTGGCGACGTACTCACCAGTGGCTTGCCGAATGCGAATCAGGTCAGTCAAGCCATTGAACCCAGTATGCTGCCAGACATTGGCCACCAGCATGAGATTCGCGTCATCTACGGTCCACATGGCAGCCCTGACTTTTTTACCCCAGAAGACATCGACACCTTTTTTGCGACCAACTGGGAAATCCACTACAACTCAAGCCGCACTGGTGTGCGCCTAATTGGCCCAAAACCCAAATGGGCACGAGAAAATGGTGGCGAAGCAGGACTTCACCCTTCCAACATCCATGACAACGCCTACGCTTTTGGCAGCATAGACTTTACTGGGGATATGCCCGTTATTCTTGGCCCAGACGGCCCGTCATTAGGCGGTTTTGTTTGTCCTGCCACTGTGATCACAGCGGATTTATGGAAACTAGGACAATTACGTGCGGGCGATAAAGTACGCTTTATTCCCGTCAACATAGAAGATGCGGTGGCCCTTGAGGCGGAACAAATCGCCAGCCTACAGACCTTAAGCCAGCCCAAGCTCAATGTCTCCACTTGTGATCTTGGCTCCCCCATTTTGAAAACCCTCAGTGCCGACGAGTTTGGTGACGACATAGTGTATCGCGCCGCAGGGGATCACTTTTTGCTGGTGGAATATGGCGAGCAGATGTTAGACATTCGTCTGCGCTTTCGCGCCCATGCCCTCATGCAATGGTTAGAGAAGCACCCTTTCACAGGCATGAAAGAACTCACCCCTGGCATTCGTTCCTTGCAAATTCACTACGACAGCCAACAGGTCTCCTGTACTGAATTACTGGCGTTACTCGAAACAGCAGAACGCGATCTGACCGCCACCTTGTCGGAATTGAGTGTGCCTTCGCGCACCGTCTATTTGCCCTTATCTTGGGACGACAGAGCCTGCCAAGAAGCCATCGACAAATACGCCCAATCAGTGCGTTCAAATGCGCCTTGGTGCCCAAGTAATCTTGAGTTCATTCGACGCATCAATGGCTTAGAAAGCATAGATGAGGTCAAAGAGATTGTCTTTAACGCCAGTTATTTGGTCATGGGCTTGGGCGATGTGTACCTAGGCGCCCCCGTTGCCACCCCCATTGACCCGAGACACCGACTGGTGACCACCAAATACAATCCTGCGCGCACTTGGACGGCAGAAAACTCCGTTGGCATTGGTGGCTCTTACCTCTGTGTTTACGGCATGGAAGGCCCAGGTGGCTATCAGTTTATCGGACGCACCTTGCAAATGTGGAATCGCTATCGTCAAACCAGTGCCTTTAGCAAACCTTGGTTATTGCGTTTCTTTGATCAAATTCGCTTCTATCCGGTTAGCCATGAAGAGTTACAGCAAATCCGTGCTGGCTTCCCTCATGACAATTACCCAATTCGCATTGAAGAAAGTCAATTTTCCCTGTCTGAATACGAGGCTTTTGTTGAGGCTAATGCGGCGTCTATCGATGAATTCAAAGCCTCCAGAAATGCCGCTTTTGGCGAAGAACTGGCGCGCTGGCACGCCAATGGTCAATTCCATTTTGATGAGCAAGAAGCCACCAGCCAAGACACAGAAGTCACTTGGAGCGAAGACGCGATCGTCATCGACAGCCCGGTTTCTGGCAGTGTTTGGCAGACCCAAGTAGCGGCTGGCGAATCCGTAAAAGCGGGACAAGTTTTGGTCATTCTTGAATCCATGAAGATGGAAATTCCACTCCATGCCAGCTGTGATGGTGTGGTCTCTGACATGTTATTAAACAACGGTAGTCGCGTTAATGCCGGTCAAGCCGTTGTGGTATTGGAGGAAAAATAATGGGTATTATCGCACCACTTAAAAAGGTTACCGATATGGGCTTTGATGCTCTACGAGCCGCTTATCAATCAGGCGACTTGACCCCAACACAGGTAATGCAAGACATTCGTCGTCGCGCTGCAGAATTCGATGCTCATAACATCTGGATTCACTTACTCAGTGAAGACGAACAAGCCAGCTGGCTAAAAGAACTGCACAATAAAGACATAGAATCACACCCGTTGTGGGGGATTCCCTTTGCCATCAAAGACAACATTGATCTGGCTGGCATTCCCACCACCTCGGCCTGCCCTGAGTTTGCCTACACGCCAACCAGCAGCGCGCAAGTGGTTCAGCAACTGATCGACGCCGGCGCCATTCCCGTCGGCAAAACCAATCTGGATCAATTTGCCACGGGTATCAATGGCACTCGCTCGCCTTACGGTGCAGGGCATAATTCCTTCAACTTTGATTACGTCAGCGGCGGCTCCAGTGCCGGCTCTTCTACCGCGGTTGCCCTAGGTTTAGCCAGCTTCAGCCTGGGCACTGACACCGCAGGTTCAGGGCGCATTCCTGCGGGTTTCAACAACCTTATCGGAGTGAAACCCAGCATAGGTTTGTTGTCTGCCACGGGCATGTTGCCCGCATGTCGTAGTCTCGACTGCATGACCATCTTTGCCTACAACACAGACGACGCCAATGCCGCTTTGGCCATTGCCGAAGGTTATGACATTCGCGATGGCTACAGCCGCCCGAATCCATTTGACAATCATGCAAGACACTATGGATTACGCCAAGGTGAACTGATCGTCGGAGTGATCCCACCCTCTCAGCTGAAATTTTATGGCGATACAGGTTACCAAAAAGCCTACTCAGACACCTTAGCCACACTCAGCGAAGCGGGCTTCCACTTCAAAGAAATCGACTTTTCACCTTTTGATGAAGTGGCAAAACTACTTTATGAAGGCCCTTGGGTTGCCGAACGCTATCTCGCCACCCAACCTTTGATAGACGATAACCCAGACGCCGTCTTCCCCGCTGTGCGAGAAATCATCGCGCCAGGTGGCAAACCACCAGCCACGGCATTATTCAAAGCGCAATATCGTATTAACGATCTAAAACAAATCTGCTTGGCGCAGCTAGCAGGAGTGGATTGCATGCTGACACCAACCGCCGGCACCCACTTCACCATCGAAGAAATGTTGGCGGAACCCATTAAACGCAACAGCGAATTGGGCTACTACACTAACTTCATGAATTTGCTCGATTTTGCTGCGATTGCTGTGCCGGGTGTGATGACAGAAGCGGGCATGCCATTTGGTATTACCTTATTCGGGCCAACCTTCAGTGATCGTAGATTATTGTCCATTGCCAATCGTGTACAGCGCGCTATTCCACTCAAAAAAGGCGCGTTGGACATTTCCGCGGTGCCAACGAATGACACCCCCGTTGGCCAAACGGACACCATAGACGTGATGGTCTGTGGCGCACACTTATCAGGTCAACCACTCAATTGGCAACTTAGCGAGCGTGGCGCACAGCTCAAAGCCCAAACCAGCACAGCGGCCAGCTATCGCATGTACGCATTGGCAGGCGGCCCGCCTTATCGTCCCGGGCTCATCCTGGATGCCGAACAGGGACAAGCCATTGAGGTCGAAGTCTGGTCGGTACCGAGCGCCTATTTTGGTAGCTTCGTGGCGGGCATCCCCGCACCGCTGGGTATTGGCAAGGTACAACTCGCCGATGGCAGCTCAGTGTCAGGTTTCATCTGCGAACCTCATGCCATCGCAGACGCCACCGACATCACCCACTTTGGCGGCTGGCGCAGCTACTTGGCGAGTTTGAAATAACACTTGCTAAATAGGATCAAAAAAGCGAAAAGCCTTCGTATCAATGATACGAAGGCTTTTTTATGTGGCTAAGTTAAAAACCATTGGGCCTGATTAAAGCAGCACATTCGAGCCGTTATATCGTCGACCCAATTTAATAAAACCTACCTCTCACCATAAATGCCTTATCTAGGCAAAAAAATAGAAGACCGAGGTGTCTTTACCTTCCATATGCCTTTGATTAGAAAAGCGCGATATTCTCAAATCCTTCTATAATTAAGCCTTTAACTAATAAAGATATGAAATGGAGCTTGATGACGTGATAAAAACTAGAGCCAACACACCATCCAGTAAAAATCGAAACTATCTTTTCAGTAAAATGGTACTAGCCTGCACTTTATGTTTTGGCTTATCGCTGGCTAGCCTCATAGGTATCACAAATTATGTGGCGACTGAGGACTTTAAAGACGCCACAATGGTTGCCTTGCAAAATTCCGCTGAAGACAAAGCAAGTCAGTTGAACACCACATTCGACAAACAAGAAACCCTGTCGGTTACACTCGCCGCTTCACCCACCCTAGTCGAATACGCTGAAGACTTTCGCTACAACACTAACCGCAATGAGCGCTTAGCCGAGAAGGCTCGGGCTTTTCTTAACAAAGTGCAGCAATACAGTAACGGACTTTATGAAAATACGTTTATAGTAAACTACGATCGAAAAATCGGTGTCGACGGCATTGGTGGCGTTTCAGAAGGGTATTATTTTGAGGATGCCCCAATTCCAAATGCCACCATGGCCATATTAGAAACCGGTAAATATTTAGTCGGTGACTCACTGCTTTCTCCTATTACAGGTCGCCCCGGTATGATGGCATCCACTCCCATTTTGGATGAAAATAAGAAGCCGATCGCCATTCTCAGCACACCGTTAGATTTGCTGACGATTGCCAATAACCTCATCAATACAAAGGGCAGCATATTACACTTTTTGGTGAACACTGATGGACTCGCAGTGGTTGCCCCCACCGCAGAGGACACCTTCAAGCTCGACTTCAGTAAAGAAGCTTCGCTCAGTACATTTTGGCAATCTCTATCGAATCAAAAAACAGGGGGATTTAACTATCGCGGTCAAGAATACATAGCAGCGGCACACCCGTTAAACGTGCAAGGGTTAACCCTCGTCATTGCCGAACCGGAAGAAAACTATCTTGCACGAGTAGAAAACCTACAAACAGACCTCATTTGGGTTGCAATTGGCTGTGCCGTCATCAGCATACCAGCTCTCGTATTGCTGATCTTCTTAATCACTCGCCCCTTGCTTAGCCGCCTAAAACAAGCTATGAAAGCAGCCGAGCGTATTGCCTCAGGAGACTTAAGCCAACCTATTCAGAGTACTGGTAATGATGAAGGCGCGCGCTTACTGTCCGCACTTTATAACATGCAAACAGATTTAAAAGACACCGTATCTGGCATAGTCGAAACCTCAAAAAAACTCGGTTCAACCTCCAATACATTACAGCAACAAACACAACAGGCCAGTGAACGCACCCTCGAACAACAACACGATATTGAATCCTCTGCCGCCTTATTAGATGAGATGGTACATTCAGTTCAAACCATTGCTACCCACGCAGCCACGGCAGCAGACGCCTCCAAACATGGCGAAACGCAATCTGACGCGGGTCAAGCGAGTATGGGTAAAATTGTAAGCGCAATGAATAACTTAGCTTCAGAAAACGACAAAACTCAAGCTCAGGTTATCGATTTAGCAGAAAAATTAACCACTATTGGCAGCGTATTAGGCACCATTCGATCCATTGCTGAACAGACCAATCTACTGGCCTTAAACGCTGCTATTGAAGCTGCCCGTGCTGGTGAAAGTGGACGTGGATTCGCTGTCGTGGCCGATGAAGTTCGCCAATTGGCACAACGGACGGATGCGTCAACACAAGAAATCGATAGCATTTTGAGCCAGTTACAAGAAGGCAGCGAAAAAACCACGGCTCTCATGGCAAAAAGTACACAAAGTGTGGGAGACGTTGTTGAACTCTCGCAGCAAGCACAAAGCGTTTTGCAAAATATTGCGGAAGCCATTCACCAAGTCAACGAAGGGAACACTCGTATTGCAGAGTCGACAGACGATCAATCCATTCGGGCACAAAGTGTTAATAAGCGCTTAACTAATATTCAACAGGGCGCGCAACAAAGCGTCAGCACCAGCCAAGAGTTTTTGCAATCGGCGGAAGATCTAAACCATATGGCCACCACATTGAATAAATTGATTTCTCGCTTTTCACTGTAAAACACGAAAACAACGGAGCATTAGTCACACTGGCTTATCCTCGACTTGATGCAATAAATGTCGCAGCCCAAGACAAGCTTTTAACCCGGTGGCGGGCATTTCTACATCGTCGGGCATTGGCAAGGTAAAACTCGCCGATGGCAACTCAGTGTCAGGTTCATCTGCGAACCTCATGCCATCGCAGACGCCACGGACATCACCCACTTCGGTGGCTGGCGCAGCTGCTTGGCAAGCTCGAAATAACGCTTGATCTATAAGCTTAAAAAAGCGAAAAGCCTACGTATCAAGGATACGAAGGCTTTTCATGTGGCTAAGTTAAAAACTATTGGGCCTGATTACAGCAGCACATCCAAGCCTTTATCAGCGATCAAATTAAGTAACTTCAATGATGGGCCATTCGGCTTCTTCACGCCCTGCTCCCACTTTTGAACGGTCGACTTGCTGGTGTTCAAATAGGCAGCAAAGACACCTTGGCTGGCGCGATTATCAGTACGAATTTTTTTGATTTCAGCGGCTGTAAAGGCTTTTACGGGAGGCAAACACATAGCATCAAACTCACGCAGCGTCGTCTCTTTCATCACGCCAGCATGGTACAACTGCTGAGCGGTATCTTGCACCACGTCTAAGATTGATTTATCCATTATTTTTTTACCTCGATCAATACACCATGTTCAATGGCGATAATGAGTTCGATATCACTGTACTCCAGCAACGCTTTCGCTAACCTTCTGAGCGCTCTCAATTCATCCGCATCATTAGTCCTTAATCTAATTTGAAGTAAAGTGTAGCACTTAGAGCCACACTTTCATTAATTTTTTTGATCAGTGTGAGTGAAATAGGTGTTCTTAAGTTAACATCATTCGCTCTAGTTGCAGGCTTAAAAATCACTGCGAAGCAATAATGGGAAGGAATCACGCAATACCCAAAAATACATCGAGTACATTGATGTGAGATTTGAAGGGAATCCCTAAGACTATGAGCCAGTTTTTCCCCAGCTATCTAGTAATTACTTAATGGGACCCCGAGCCGATTTATTGCAGTTGACCTTAAAAGCTTTATTTCGACAGTTCATCAACTCTTAAGAAAGGCGATAAATACAAAGTACCACCATATACACCATGCTGCCAACCTGCTATCAAAGCTAGTTCGTATCCAGAAAGCTGGTCGATAACTTGAAAAGTGTGCTTAACTCTTTAAATGAGAATATCTGTTTAAAGGAATATCAATGTTTGAAAATGTAGAAATGTTCGACTTTGTATGGGCAGGAATAGCACTGTTAACTTGCATCTTTTTTTCGTTAGCGAGCGTTGCCCATAGGAATCGGAAGAAGCTACTTATAGATATCAATAGAAAGAAACAAGCTCTTGAAGACAACCCTATCGAACAAATAATTCAAGAACTGCAAAGAAAAGCACATGAGATCGAAGATAAAATTAAGCTTGGACAGCCGATTTACTCAAAGCTAAAAAATGAACTAGCACTAAAAAAAGAGCAGCTTAAATACATAGATGTGGGGCTCTTTCCTCCTACCTACAAATTTGATGACAGCCAATCTCTAAAGAACAAAATCTCTGAATGTATCGAGCGTCAGTATCAAGTTATCAGATCTGGGCATGCTACAAGCGCCTATTCAAACTGGGAATGGTTTGGTAATAAGGCTAAAGGAGCTCAGATGATCAGTTCCTATCAAAGCCTTCTCCTAAAAGCCTTTAATGCCGAATTCGATATGATTCGAAAAATGATGCGTCACTCTAGCTATGATACCGCCCTAAACAAACTCAAACGACTAGAACAACAGTTAGAAAAACTAGGGGAAACAGCAAATGTTACGATTTCAAATGAATACTTCAATCTAAAGATAGAGGAGCTGACGATATGGCACCAAGAATTGCTGCATAAAGAGGCAATTAATCAGCAGAAGAAACAGCAACAACAAATACTTCGAGAGCAAGCAAAACAAGCTGGTACTGATACCGACAAGCTCGAAGATGAAATTGATTACAAAAAGTCGGATCTTATAAAAGCTCAAAAAATAGCTAAGGAACTTCATGGGGCAAACGCATTGGATATGGAGCAAAAGATTGCTTTAATGCAAGAAGAGATTCAGCAGCTAGAAAGTAATTTTGAGAGGGCTATTTCCCAAGCTCAAGTCACAAAAGCTGGCTATATATATGTAATTTCTAACATTGGCAGTTTTGGAGATGACGTTGTAAAAATCGGAATGACTCGCAGACTAGAACCAATGGATCGAGTAAATGAACTAGGCGACGCCAGCGTGCCATTTAGGTTCGATGTACACGCCCTAACATTCGTTTCAGACGCACCTAAAATAGAGAGAGAACTCCACCGCAAATTTAATGAAAAACGTGTAAACACTGAAAATAACCGAAAAGAATTTTTTAGAGTAACTCCTCAGGAGGTTGCCGAAGCCATGAAGGAACTCGACATCGAGTGTGACTGGTACTTTGAAGTAGAGGCAAAAGAGTATCGTGAAAGCCATCTAATCAGAGAGACTAGCAAGCTAAATTCTAGAGAAACACTTCCTATTTCCAAGCAACTACCAGAGTCCATTTGAGGAGCCTTTATGTACGTTACCATCGCTTTAAGTGTATTAACATTACTCTCATTAATTTTACTAGCAAAGGCTCGGTCGAAGTTCAAAGAAGCACAAGCAGTAGATGGGGCATTAGAGAAAATTTATGCTCCTGCGACTGAGAAAGAACAAGCACTTTCCGATATTACAAATAACTACCTTGCCTTACAGGAAAATTATAAAGCAGATATGTCGCATCTTAAAGAATGTGAAATACGACTATCTCATTTCCACCTTGGCGTTGGGACAACTGACGTCATCACCTATAACAGCTCATCACAGTCACATGATTTGGAAGACCTTGAGAGTAAACTATCTCAGACCAGACAAGCGATCAAGCAGCTAGTTAGCGATAAGAAAGCGTGCATCTGCTCAATAGGAAATGACGTTGTAGTGAATGGCAAGAAGTCGGAGGCGAAGAAGTTATTCAATCGAGAAATAAAATTAAGACTACGATGCTTAGACAACGAGTTTAAAGCTGCTGCAGCTTTGGTCGACTGGAACAATATCAACCGCCTTATAGAGCGAACAAAGGATACATTTCAGGATATTAACTCTTCCGCTGATTTAGTGAAAACACACCTAACTAAAGAGTATTTGCAGCTGAAAATTATGGAACTAAGGCTAGGTTACGAAATAAACCAACTTAAGCAAGATCTTAAGGAAAAGCAGCGTCAAGAACTTCAAATACAAAGGGAGGCTGAACGTGAAGAGAAGCGCATAAAAGCTGCAGCTCAGAAGGCAGAAAAAGAACGCCTAACTATGGAGCGATTAGTCACTGAAGAGCTTAGTAAACTTGAAGCGAGCACTGAAGAACAAAAGGCCTTATATGAAATTCATAAACAAGAACTTGAAGTGCTACGTGAGAAAGCAAAAAGAGCGATATCTTTAGCTCAACAAACAAGAGCAGGCTATGTATATGTGATCTCTAATAAGCTGTCTTTTGGCGATGGAGTAGTAAAAATAGGAATGACAAGACGTGCTGACCCATATGATCGTGTAAAAGAGTTAGGAGATGCTTCAGTCCCCGAACTTTTTGATGTCCATGCATTTGCATTTACTGAAGATGCACCAACACTTGAACGATTCTTACATAACAGATTTTCAGATCAAAGGGTGAATCTGGTAAATGGAAGGAAGGAGTTCTTTTTCGCTTCGGCTGATGAAGTTATTACAGAAATGAAGCACTATGAAGGTAAGTACGAGCTAAATGAAATAGTAGCCCCTGTTTAGCTTGGTATCGCCGACAGTTAGCTATCCAAAAGATAGGTGCCCATCACAATCAAGCGGGTTAGAGTTACATTAACTATGCTTCCAACATCCATTCTCATTTATAGCAGACAAATCTTAATTTTCCACTCACCAAACAAAAAGCCCCGATATACGGGGCCTTCAGAAACAAACTTTACACTTTTAGTCTCAGGTAAATCCTAGAACGGAATATCGTCATCAAAGTCGTCAAAGTTTGGCGCTTGTTGTGGCTTTTGCTGCTGTGGCGCTTTTTGTTGTGGCGCTTGCTGCGGAGCCTGTTGAGGTTGGTTACCCCAGCTACCAAAAGATTGTGGCTGCGCTTGTTGTTGCGGAGCTTGTTGCTGTGGCGCTTGACCGTAGCCGCCTTGTGCTGGCTGCTGGTTAAAGCCGCCTTGTGGCGCACGCTGTTGCGGTGCTTGTTGTTGTGGTTGCTGTTGCGGTTGTTGCGGCGCTTGGTTAAAGCCACCTTGTGGCATTTGTTGCTGTGGCGCTTGACCGTAGCCACCAGCTTGACCTTGCATGTTGTCGTAACCACCAGCAGAAGGAGCCGCACCATCGTTACGACCGTCTAGTAGTTGCATTTCGCTGGCAATGATTTCTGTGGTGTAACGTTTGATGCCGTCTTTTTCCCACTCACGGGTGCGCAACGACCCTTCAACATAGACTTTTGAGCCTTTCTTGATGAAGTCACCAGCGATTTGACCTAGACGGTAGTTACCACGGTCCATGAAAGACACTCGGTGCCATTCAGTACGCTCTTGCATCTGGCCTGTTTGCTTATCGCGCCAGCTTTCGGTGGTCGCTAGGCTGACGTTTGCCACGGCGCCACCAGATGGCATGAAACGCACTTCGGCATCGTTGCCGGCGTTACCTACAATTATTACTTTGTTTATTCCACGTGCCATGACGTTCTCCAACTGAAATTAGTTCTTTCTTTATACATTAGCTTGTGGCGCAAGTTGCACCAAGGCTGCTTTATCTAGCTGTTTTTTGTCCACTTTAAGATAAGCGGTTTGTTCATCTTCGAATAGTTGCATGCCTTCCACTCCTTGGACGCTTGCAAGTTGTTCGGCCAGCACTGAGATTTCTGTGCTGGTCATCTTGGGTAGGCTAAAGGCTAAGCTGGTCAATTGGCGCGGTGCCGGTTGCACCATACTGACCACAGACCAAGCGATAAAAACCGCGCCTACCACGAAAAAGACGCCTTCATTCACATGATGTTGCAACAGCCAGCCACCGCCTGCGCCGCCAATGAAGGAACCAATAAATTGATGGGTTGAAAAGACCCCCATTGCAGTACCACGATACCCAACAGGCGCTAATTTGCTGACCATTGAAGGCAATACCGCTTCCATAGCATTAAAGCCAATAAAGTACCCCCACAATAACACAGCAAACAGCCAAAACAAGGTGGCGTATTGTAAACCAATTGAGCTGATACCCAACAGGATAAATACACCAATAAGGACTTGTTTCATCTTACCTTTGGCCTCGGCAATGATGACCAAGGGCAACATGCCAACGAAGGCAAAGCCCATGATCGCCAAGTAAAGCCAGCTGTGCTGAGAGAGAGGTAACGCGAACTCATTGATCAGACGCCCAGGCACCACGACAAAAATGGCGGTTAAACTCGCATGCACAAATAACACGCTGACATTTAAATAACGCAAACGAGCGTTCTTCATCACCGCCCCTAAGGCGACTAGGCTCGGTGTGGTATCGCGACGAAAGGTATGTTGCACACTGTTTGGCACAGCAAAAACGATCAACAAAATGCCGACAAAAGATAAGGCAAACGACAAATAGAACAAGCCCGACAAGCCAACCAAGGCAAATAACCAAGGGCCAAACACCAGCGACAACATAAAAGAAGCCCCAATGCTCACCCCAACGCTCGCCATGGCTTTGGTGCGATTCTGCTCACGGGTCACATCACTCAGTAAGGCCATTAAGGTACTGGCAATAGCACCTGCCCCCTGAACCGCACGACCTATGATCAGCGTATTGATGTCGTCGGCGTTAGCACAGATTAAGCTGCCCAGCGCAAACAACAATAAGCCGATGACAATAACGCGTTTGCGGCCAATCTTATCCGACCACATGCCCATGGGGATTTGCAGGCTGGCTTGGGTTAAACCATAGATGCCAATGGCCGTACCAATGAGTGCCGCGTCGGCTCCGCTCAGGCCATCGGCTGCTACGCTAATCACTGGCATGATGAGGAATAAGCCCAACATGCGGAACAAATAAATCAACGCTAAGGCAAGAACTGAACGACGTTCGAGTAGATCCATAAGGAGGTCACAACCACTTAACTTGAGGGTTAAGGAAAAAAGATGCTAATTTTACCGAATTTACCGTTGAAGCTCCATGTTAACTACTGTAAAAATAGACAGTTATTTTATTAAATGCAGAGTGACTTCTGTTGATCCGTTTTCTTTGGAGACCCATGGATACCATTACCATACGCGGGGCCCGCACCCACAACCTGAAAAATGTGGATTTAGACATTCCAAGAGACAAGCTTGTTGTCATCACGGGCTTATCAGGCTCTGGTAAATCCTCTCTCGCTTTTGACACTTTATACGCAGAGGGGCAACGTCGCTATGTAGAGTCTTTGTCTACCTACGCAAGACAGTTTTTGTCTATGATGGAGAAACCCGACATAGACCATATTGAAGGTTTGTCACCCGCCATTTCCATTGAGCAGAAGTCGACTTCTCATAACCCGAGATCGACCGTTGGTACCATTACCGAAATCTACGATTATTTGCGTTTGCTGTTTGCTCGTGCTGGTCAACCACGTTGTCCTGATCACGGTGAACCATTGGAAGCACAAACCATTTCACAAATGGTGGACAAGGTAATCTCTCTTCCCGAAGACACCAAGATGATGCTGTTAGCGCCCATTGTGAAAGATCGCAAAGGTGAGCACTTACACACCATTAATGATTTATTATCCAAAGGCTTTATTCGCGCTCGCATCGACGGCATTGTGGTCGACTTAGACGATGCCCCAGCCTTGGAAAAAAACAAAAAACATACCATTGAAGTGGTTATTGATCGCTTTAAAGTGCGCCCTGACCTGCAGTTGCGTTTGGCTGAATCCTTCGAGACCTGTTTGGAATTGTCGGATGGCATCGCCAAAGCCATCAACATGGACGCACCAGAAGAAGAGTATATTTTCTCCAGTAAATTCGCTTGTCCTGTGTGTGGCTACAGCCTAACGGAACTCGAGCCGCGTTTGTTCTCCTTCAATAATCCAAATGGCGCTTGTCAAACCTGTGACGGTTTGGGCACACACCAGATGTTTGATCCTGAGCGCATCATTCAGGACGACACACTGACCTTAGCAGAAGGTGCCATTCGCGGTTGGGGACGACGCAGCATTTTCTATTATCAGCAGCTTACCGCTCTTGCCAATCACTATGGCTTTGATATCGATACGCCTTATAAGGACATTCCGGACAATTTTAAAAAGCGCATTTTGCATGGTTCAGGCAGCGACAAAATTAGCTTTGTTTACATCAATGAGCGCGGCGATAAGATGACGCGATCTCACGCCTTTGAAGGTGTGATTCCGAATCTACAACGTCGTTATCATGAAACCGAATCGGATAGCGTGCGTGATGACTTGGCTAAGTACATCAGTGTGCAACCTTGTCCTGATTGTCATGGTTCACGTTTGAACCGCTCAGCGCGAAATGTCTTCATTCAAGAACAAACCTTACCTGAGATAGTGACCTACTCTATTTCAGACTGCTTGAACTATTTTGAAAACTTACAGCTAACGGGCGCAAAAGCCGAAATTGCCGCCAAGATTCTGAAAGAAATCCGCGATCGTCTGACTTTCTTGGTCAACGTGGGTCTGGAATATTTAACACTCGACCGCAAAGCTGACTCTCTGTCGGGTGGTGAGGCGCAGCGTATTCGACTGGCAAGCCAAATTGGCGCTGGTTTAGTTGGCGTAATGTACATTTTGGATGAGCCTTCTATTGGCTTACACCAGCGTGACAATGAACGTCTTATCGCCACACTGACTCGTTTAAGAGATTTGGGCAACACCGTTATTGTGGTAGAACACGATGAAGACGCCATCCGCATTGCCGACCACGTTGTGGATATTGGCCCGGGGGCTGGTGTGCACGGTGGACAAGTCATTGCCAGCGGCACACCGCAAGACATTATGGATTGTGAGTCCTCTATTACCGGCAAGTTCCTAACAGGCGAACGCAAAATAGAGGTACCGGCAGTACGTCACCCAGCAAAAGATGGCAAACATCTGAAATTATTAGGTGCCACTGGCAATAACCTGAATAACGTGGATTTGAGCATTCCTTTAGGTGTCATGACGTGTGTGACAGGCGTGTCTGGCTCAGGCAAATCTACTTTGATCAATGGCACCTTGTATCCACTGGCGGCAACGGCGCTTAACGGTGCGACTACTTTAAAGCCTGCGCCACATAGTAAAGTAGAAGGCATGGACGAATTCGACAAATGTGTTGATATTGACCAAAGCCCTATCGGCAGAACACCACGCTCAAACCCGGCCACTTACACTGGCATTTTCACGCCAATGCGTGAACTCTTCTCAGCGACACAAGAAGCGCGCTCCCGTGGTTATAAACCTGGGCGCTTTAGTTTTAACGTCAAAGGCGGCCGCTGTGAAGCTTGTCAGGGTGATGGCGTGATCAAGGTGGAAATGCACTTCTTACCTGATGTGTATGTGCCTTGTGATGTGTGTAAAGGCAAACGCTATAACCGTGAAACCCTAGAGATACATTATAAAGGTAAGAACATTCATGAGTGTTTGGAAATGACCATTGAAGACGCTCGCGAATTCTTTGATCCTGTACCGTCCATTGCTCGTAAGTTACAAACTTTAATCGATGTGGGCTTGGGTTATATTCGCTTGGGCCAAGCCGCCACGACCTTGTCAGGCGGTGAAGCACAGCGTGTTAAGCTGGCAAAAGAATTGTCTAAACGTGATACTGGCAAAACTCTCTACATCCTCGATGAGCCAACCACGGGGTTGCACTTCGCGGACATTGAGCAGCTATTAAAAGTACTGCATCGCTTACGTGACCACGGCAATACCATAGTGGTTATTGAACATAATCTGGACGTGATCAAAACCGCCGATTGGATCGTTGATCTAGGGCCAGAAGGTGGTAGCGGTGGTGGCTACATCATTGCCGAAGGCACACCAGAAGCAGTGGCAGAAGCGGAAGGCTCACACACAGCTCGCTTCCTTAAAACCATGTTGTAATCTGTTAACAAGATACTAAAAACGCCAAACAAGCGATTGTTTGGCGTTTTTTAGTGGAAAAGTTTGTCACTTATCCACTTTTAAAATTTTAAATTTTCTTCAAGCACAAAAAACCGGACTCAAGAGTCCGGTTTTTTTATTACAAACTGATATTACTCAGCGGCTTCCGCTTCTGGTCGATCAACCAATTCCACGTAAGCCATAGGTGCGTTGTCACCTGCACGGAAGCCACATTTAAGAATGCGAACATAACCGCCAGGACGAGCTTGGTAACGAGGACCAAGTTCTGAGAACAATTTACCTACTGCGTCTTTGCTACGAGTACGAGCAAAGGCAAGGCGACGATTCGCTACGGAATCAACTTTCGCCAATGTGATCAAAGGCTCTGCAACACGGCGCAATTCTTTTGCTTTTGGCAAAGTTGTTTTAATAACTTCGTGCTCAAACAAAGAAGCAGCCATATTTTTGAACATCGCTTTGCGATGCGAGCTAGTACGGTTTAAGTGACGTCCACTCTTACGATGACGCATTATACATTCCTTACCAAACTACGGTGGTCAGGGAACAATGACCTAGCGAGCTAGAACTTTGCTATCGTCTTTCAAACTAGCTGGTGGCCAGTTTTCTAGACGCATTCCCAAAGACAAACCACGCTGTGCTAAAACATCTTTGATTTCTGTTAACGACTTTTTACCTAAGTTAGGCGTCTTAAGAAGCTCAACCTCAGTACGTTGAATCAAATCACCGATGTAATAAATGTTCTCTGCTTTCAAACAGTTAGCACTGCGAACGGTCAATTCAAGATCATCAACCGGGCGTAGCAAAATTGGATCAATCTCATCCTCTTCTTCTTCAACAGGCGCTTCGCTTTCGCTTTCTAGCGCAACAAATACTGCGATTTGTTGTTGAAGAATAGTCGCTGCACGACGAATAGCTTCTTCTGGATCGATCGTACCGTTAGATTCGATGTCTAACACCAATTTATCTAGGTCAGTACGTTGCTCAACTCGAGCATTATCGACACTGTAAGCAACACGGCGAACAGGGCTGAATGAGGCATCCAGTTGCAAGCGACCAATTGGACGAGTCTCATCGTCGCCAGCAACACGAGCATCAGCAGGCTCATAACCACGACCACGAGCAACTTTGATCTGCATAGTTAACTCTGCAGTATCATCCAAGTGCGCTATAACGTGATCTGGGTTTGCGATCTCAGCGTCAGCAACCAACTGGATATCACCAGCCGTCACAACACCAGGACCTTTTTTACTTAGAGTAAGAGTTGCTTCATCTTGCCCGTGTAGAGCGATCGCAACTCCTTTCAGGTTAAGAAGAATTTCAATTACATCTTCTTTAACCCCTTCGATTGCGCTGTATTCATGTAATACACCGTCGATTTCGACTTCTACAATTGCACAACCTGGCATCGAAGATAAAAGAATGCGACGTAGCGCATTACCCAAAGTATGACCAAAACCACGTTCTAGTGGTTGTAGCGTAACTTTAGCGCGCGTTTTGCCTAGTTCCTGAACTTCAATGTTTCGTGGGGTTAACAATTCGCTCACTGAACGCTGCATAGATCCACCTATATCTTAATCCCAATCACCGACTTACTTAGAGTAAAGTTCGACGATTAGGTTCTCATTAATTTCAGCTGATAAATCGGCACGTTCTGGAGCAGCTTTGAAAGTTGCTTCCAATTTAGTTGCATCAACTTCGATCCAGTGGATCGGTGCACGATTTTTAGATAGCTCTAGTGCGCTTTGTACACGCAATTGCTTCTTAGCTTTTTCACGGATAGACACAACATCACCAGCTTTCACTTGGTAAGATGGAATGTTAACCGTTTCACCGTTAACTAGAATGCCTTTGTGACCAACTAGCTGACGAGCTTCCGCACGTGTAGAACCAAAACCTGCGCGATAAACAACGTTATCCAAACGAGATTCCAAAAGTTGCAAAAGGTTTTCGCCAGTTGCGCCTTTTAGACGAGCTGCAGATTTGTAGTAATTACGGAATTGTTTTTCTAGTACGCCGTACATACGACGAACTTTTTGTTTCTCACGTAATTGCAAGCCGTAATCAGAAAGACGTCCGCGACGTGCACCATGCACACCAGGAACTGTTTCTGCTTTACATTTAGACTCAAGAGCGCGTGAACCGCTCTTCAATTGCAAGTCGGTACCTTCACGACGAGACAACTTACAAGTTGGACCTATATAACGAGCCATATGTCTGTCTCCTCAATTAAACGCGACGTTTCTTAGGTGGACGGCAACCATTGTGTGGAATTGGCGTCACATCTGTGATGTTGTTGATACGCAAGCCCAATGCATTCAATGCACGAACTGCGGACTCACGACCTGGACCAGGGCCCTTGATCATTACGTCTACGTTTTTAAGGCCGAATTCTTGTGCGACAGCACCGGCACGTTCTGCTGCAACCTGCGCAGCAAATGGTGTACTTTTACGAGAACCGCGAAAACCAGAACCACCTGCAGTCGCCCAAGACAAAGCATTGCCTTGACGGTCGGTGATAGTCACGATCGTGTTGTTAAAAGACGCGTGTACATGAGCAACACCGTCGACAACCGTCTTTTTGACTTTTTTCTTGGTATTGCGCGTAGCTGGCTTAGCCATATTGCACTTTCCTAAATTAATGCTCAGCTCTAGCGTATTTTCAGCTAGAGCGAAACGCGTTTAAATTACTTACGAATTGGCTTACGAGGGCCTTTTCGTGTACGAGCGTTCGTTTTGGTACGTTGACCACGAACAGGTAGGCTGCGGCGGTGACGAATACCGCGATTACAACCTAGGTCCATCAAACGTTTGATAGACATACTGACTTCACGGCGTAAGTCACCCTCTACAGTATACTTAGCAACTTCGCCACGTAATTGGTCAAGAACGTCATCGCTCAAAGAACCAATTTTCGCAGTTTCAGCAACACCTGTAGCAGCACAAATAGCGCGTGAACGAGTGCGACCGATTCCGAAGATGTAAGTCAGAGAAATGACCGCATGTTTATTGTCAGGAATATTGACACCGGCTATACGAGCCATTCACTTTACTCCGTTGTTATTGATGATTAATTCATCACTTTACTTTTATGAGGGCGGCTGATTATGCCTACATTCGTAGAATAAATCAACCACCCATTCCCATCGTCGAGATGACTCGCTGTTAGCCTTGACGCTGTTTGTGGCGAGGCTCAACACAAATCACTCGAACTGAACCGTTACGACGAACGATTTTGCAGTTACGACAGATTTTCTTTACAGATGCACGTACTTTCATGTTCAACTCCAACCTATGCTTATCGCATTAGGCCATTTGGACCATAACCAGTCAAATTAGACTTCTTCATTAATGACTCGTATTGCTGACTCATCAAGTGACTTTGTACTTGCGACATAAAGTCCATGACAACCACTACTACGATCAACATAGAGGTGCCGCCAAAGTAGAACGGAACGTTCCACGCAACAACAAAGAACTGAGGCATCAATGACACTAGCGTGATGTACAAAGCACCAAACAATGTCAAACGCGTCATTACTCCATCAATATATCGAGCAGTATGATCGCCTGGACGAATACCCGGTAAAAAAGCACCGGATTTTTTCAAGTTATCTGCCACATCTTTAGGGTTGAACACTAGGGCTGTATAGAAAAAGCAAAAGAAGACAATTGCAATCGCAAACAACAGCACATAGAGCGGTTGCCCAGGAGCCAGAGCCAAAGAAATATTTTGCAACCACTCCATGCCTTCACCTTGACCGAACCATTGGCCGATCGATGCAGGGAACAATAGAATACTGGATGCAAAAATTGGCGGAATTACACCGGCCATATTTACTTTAAGAGGCAAGTGACTCTTTTGTGCAGCAAACACTTTTTTGCCTTGTTGACGCTTAGCATAGTTAACTGTAATACGACGTTGGCCACGTTCTATGAAGACAACGAAAGCGACCGTCGCAATAGCTAAAATACCAATCAACAACAAGGCCAATATATTAATATCGCCTTGGCGAGCCGACTCAAATGAGCGGCCTAGAGCAGAAGGTAAACCTGCGACGATACCAGCAAAGATCAGAATGGAAATACCATTACCAATGCCTTTTTCTGTCACTTGTTCACCTAACCACATTAAGAAAACAGTACCGGCAACCAATGTCACAACCGCTACAGCATAAAACTGCAAACCTGTGTCAAAAGAAATGCCTTGGCTTGCTAGCCCTACCGCCATCGAAGCAGACTGAACCAGTGCCAATAAAACCGTACCGTATCGAGTGTACTGGGTAATCTTACGACGCCCCGCTTCACCTTCTTTCTTAAGTTGCTCTAACTGCGGACTCACGACCGTCAATAACTGCATAATGATTGAGGCAGAAATATAAGGCAGGATCCCAAGCGCAAATATACTCATACGCTCAAGAGCGCCACCTGAGAATACGTTAAATAAACTCAGTATTGTGCCTTCATTTTGATCAAACAGTGCTGACAATCTATCTGGGTTAATACCAGGAACCGGAATGTGTGCACCAATTCGATATACAATAATTGCCAAGAAAACAAAACGAATGCGAGCCCAAAGCTCGCTTAATCCACTTTGCATTCCGGCAGGTAGTGAGCCACGCTTTGCCATTTATTCCTCGACTTTTCCGCCAGCTGCTTCAATAGCGGCACGAGCACCTTTAGTCACTTTAAGACCGCGAACAGTAACCGCTTTGTCGATAGAACCAGACAAGATTACACGAGCAGTTTTAATCTGATGACCTAGAATGTCGGCGCTTTTAAGAGCAGCCAAATCTACAACTTCAGCATTTACAGCAGCAAGCTCGTTTAGACGAACCTCAGCAACATACTTAGCCTGACGCGAAGTGAAACCAAATTTTGGCAGACGTTTCTGCAAAGGCATTTGACCGCCTTCAAAACCAGGTTTTACTGAGCCACCGGAACGAGACTTAAGGCCTTTATGACCACGTCCACCCGTTTTGCCCAAGCCACTACCAATGCCGCGGCCTACACGTTTAGGAGCATGCTTGCTACCTTCGCCAGGGCGAATAGTATTTAAGAACATGTTACTCTCCTACCACTTTAACCATGTAATAAACTTTATTGACCATGCCACGTACAGAAGGAGTATCTTCCAACTCACGTGTTTGGCCAACTTTACGCAAACCCAAGCCTTTAATAGTTTCACGGTGCTTTGGAAGACGACCGATCGGACTACGGGTTAGTTGAACTGTGATGGTTTTATTCGCCATGACACATTACCCCAAAATTTGATCGACAGACTTACCGCGTTTTGCCGCGATTTGCTCAGGCGCTTTCATATCCTGCAAACCTTTGATCGTAGCGCGAACTACGTTTACTGGGTTTGTAGAACCGTAACATTTCGCCAATACGTTGTGCACACCAGCGATTTCTAGAACCGCACGCATTGCACCACCGGCGATGATACCTGTACCTTGAGAAGCAGGCTGCATGTATACGTTTGACGAACCATGCGTTGCTTTCACAGGATACTGAAGAGTATCGCCATTTAACTTAACAGAAACCATGTTGCGGCGAGCCTGCTCCATTGCTTTCTGAATAGCTTGAGGAACTTCACGTGCTTTACCACGACCGAAGCCTACCTTGCCATTACCGTCACCAACGACTGTCAAAGCTGTGAAAGAGAAGATACGACCACCCTTAACAACTTTTGCAACGCGGTTTACCTGAACTAGCTTCTCTTGGAGGTCGCTAGTTTGTTGTTCATTAACTGCCATTTGCTACCCCTTAGAACTCTAGACCGGCTTCACGCGCAGCATCAGCTAGAGCTTGAACGCGGCCATGGTATTTGAAGCCAGAACGATCGAAAGCGACCGAAGTGACGCCTGCTTCTTTAGCGCGAGTAGCAATCAAAGTACCTACTTGTTTAGCAGCTTCTTTGTTACCCGTCGCGGTAGCACGTAGAGTTTCTTCCACTGTAGAAGCGCTCGCTAGCACTTTGCTACCACATGGAGAAATCACTTGAGCATACATATGACGTGGTGTGCGATGTACAGTAAGACGATTCGCACCTAACTCACGAATATGCAAACGCGCACGACGTGCACGACGAATTCGAGATTGTTTTTTAGTGTTCATGAATGCCTACCTACTTCTTCTTAGCTTCTTTACGACGAATAATTTCGTCAGCATAGCGAACACCTTTACCTTTGTAAGGCTCAGGCGGACGGAAACCGCGAACTTCTGCAGCAACCTGACCAACGGCTTGCTTATCAATACCTTTGATCACGATTTCTGTTTGAGAAGTACATTCAGCTGTTACGCCTTCAGGTAGTTCATAATCTACTGGGTGAGAAAAACCCAAAGACAGGTTAAGTACTTTACCCTTTAGGGCAGCACGATAACCAACACCTTGAAGAATCAATTTTTTCTCGAAACCTTGGCTTACACCAACAACCATGTTGTTAACCAATGCACGAGTAGTACCAGCTAGGGCACGGCTTTGTTTAGCACCATCGCGTGCAGCGAAAGTGATAACGTTATCTTCTTTAGATACTTGTACGCTTGCGTGAACGTTAAACTCTAGAGAACCTTTGCCACCTTTAACTACAAGGTTTTGGCCATTTAGAGTTAAATCTACACCACTAGGAAGCGTCACTGGGCTATTAGCAACTCGAGACATACTAACTCCTAGAATACTGTGCAGATTACTTCGCCGCCGATACCAGCAGCACGAGCTGCACGATCTGTCATCACACCTTTAGAAGTAGAGATGATAGCAACACCAAGACCAGCTTCTACTTTAGGTAGGTCGCCAGAGCCTTTGTATTGACGCAAGCTTGGACGGGAAGCGCGTTTAATTTGTTCGATAACAGGCTTACCTTCGTAGTATTTCAACTCGATAGTAAGTGTTGGCTTAACTGCCTCATCTACAGAGAAGTCACCAACGTAACCTTCTTCACGCAGAACTGCAGCAATCGATGCCTTCATTTTTGACGAAGGCATGCTCACAGATGTTTTTGAAGCCATCTGTGCATTACGGATACGAGTAAACATATCCGCAAGGGTATCTTGCATACTCATTTAAGAGCTCCTAAATAAAAAAACCATTGTGCAGCAAATAGAGCTCGCGCATAGTACACAGCAGCGAGCGGAATGTCCAGCTTTTAGACACCCCACTCACTGCTATGTATTATGATCGCGCTCTACTTGCTTACCAACTAGCTTTCTTCAAGCCTGGTACATCACCACGCATAGCTGCTTCACGCAACTTGATGCGAGACAAACCGAAACGACGGTAAACACCGTGTGGTCGACCTGTCACTTGGCAACGATTACGCTGGCGAGAAGAAGATGAATCGCGAGGAAGCTGTTGCAACTTAAGCGTTGCTTCCCACTTTTCATCGTCCGATGCATTAACGTCGCTAATGATCGCCTTTAGAGCAGCACGCTTTTCAGCGTACTTAGCTACTAATTTGGTGCGTTTTGCTTCGCGTTGAACCATTGAAACTTTTGCCATGATTCCTACCTCTTATTTCTTGAAAGGGAAATTAAAGGCGGCTAACAAAGCACGACCTTCTTCGTCGTTACGAGCGGTAGTTGTGATTGTGATATCAAGACCACGTACACGATCCACTTTATCGTAATCGATTTCAGGGAAGATGATCTGCTCTTTCACACCCATGCTGTAGTTACCACGACCATCGAAAGACTTAGGATTAAGCCCACGGAAGTCACGGATACGCGGGATAGCAACATCAACCAAACGGTCAAAGAAATCCCACATACGCTCACCACGTAGCGTTACTTTACAACCGATCGGGTAACCGTCACGGATTTTAAAGCCTGCTACCGATTTGCGCGCTTTAGTTACTACAACTTTTTGGCCGCTAAGTGCTTGTAGATCATTTACCGCATGCTCAAGAAGTTTCTTGTCTGCGATAGCTTCACCAACACCCATATTTAGTGTGATTTTAGTGATTTTAGGCACTTCCATCACGTTCTTGTAGCTAAACTCTTCTGTCAGTTTTGCTACAACTTGATCTTTATAAACTTGCTTAAGTCTCGCCATGGCTATAATTCTCGCTCTTAGGCGTCGATCGCTTCACTATTTGATTTAAAGATACGTACCTTAGTACCGTCTTCATTCAATTTAAAGCCGACGCGATCCGCTTTACCAGTAGCATTGTTAAAAATGGCTACGTTAGAAACCTGGATAGGTGCTTCTTTTTCAACGATACCGCCAGTCGTACCCTTCATTGGGTTTGGCTTCTCATGTTTCTTGACCATATTTACGCCAGAAACAAGAACACGATTCTCGTCTACTACCTTAACAACTGTACCGCGCTTACCTTTGTCTTTACCGGTAATCACGATTACTTCGTCGTCACGTTTGATCTTACGCATAAATGTCCCCTCCCTCTTACAGCACTTCAGGTGCAAGAGAAACAATTTTCATGAATTGCTCAGTACGCAACTCACGTGTTACAGGGCCAAAGATACGAGTACCAATAGGCTGTCCAGAAGCGTTCAGTAGAACCGCAGAATTTACATCAAAACGGATTACAGAACCATCAGGACGACGAACACCTTTCTTAGTTCTAACGACAACAGCGTTTAGAACCTGCCCTTTCTTAACACGACCGCGAGGGATCGCTTCTTTAACTGTGACCTTAATAATGTCACCGATAGCAGCATAACGACGATGTGAGCCACCCAGTACTTTAATACACTGAACACGCTTAGCGCCGCTGTTATCTGCTACATCAAGCATCGATTCCGTTTGAATCATTACTGCTCTCCAATCAAATTAGATAACAAGTCTCACGAAGGAAGGAGCAGCTTAAACAGCTGCCGCTTTCTCAACAACTTGAACCAGATTCCAAGTCTTAGACTTAGAGTAAGGACGTGTTTCTACGACCTTAACGGTATCACCGATCTGACACTCATTGTTTTCATCATGAGCGTGTAATTTTGTCGAACGACGTACGAACTTACCGTATAGAGGATGTTTTTCTGTACGTTCAACCAGTACTGTGATGGTTTTATCCATCTTATCGCTTACTACTTTACCAGTAGCTGTGCGCGCTTTTGTTTCTGCCATCTTAGTTACCTGCCTTATCATTTAGCACGGTCTTAACACGTGCGATATTGCGGCGAACTTGCGAGAGCAAATGAGTTTGCGCTAACTGACCAGTGGCTTTCTGCATGCGCAGAGTAAATTGCTCACGTAGCAGTTCGATCAAGGTCGCTTGTAGCTCAGCTACAGACTTTTCTTGCAGTTCTTTTGCTTTCATCTACATCACCGTACGCGTTACGAAAGTTGTGGACAGAGGAAGCTTAGCCGCAGCCAATGCAAATGCTTCACGAGCTAGCTGCTCTGAAACACCCTCAACTTCATAAAGCATCTTGCCAGGTTGAATTTGAGCAACCCAGTATTCTACGCTACCCTTACCTTTACCCTGACGAACCTCAAGAGGCTTCTGAGTAATAGGCTTATCAGGGAATACACGAATCCAAATCTTACCACCACGCTTGATGTGACGAGTCATTGCACGACGCGCCGCTTCAATTTGACGAGCAGTAATACGACCACGCTCGGTCGATTTCAATCCGAATTCACCAAAGCTAACTTGGTTACCGCGAAGCGCTAGACCGCGGTTACGGCCCTTCTGCATCTTACGGAACTTAGTACGTTTCGGCTGTAACATGACTTACCCCCTACTTAGACTTCTTCTTTTGTGCGCCTTTATCAGCACGCACTTGCTCAATACCGCCCAAGATTTCGCCTTTGAAGATCCACACTTTAACGCCAATGATGCCGTATGTAGTGCTTGCTTCATAAGTAGCGTAGTCAATGTCTGCGCGTAGAGTGTGAAGAGGTACGCGACCTTCACGGTACCACTCAGCACGTGCAATCTCTGCACCGCCTAAACGACCACTTACCTGAACCTTGATACCTTTCGCGCCTGCACGCATAGCGTTTTGTACTGCACGCTTCATTGCACGGCGGAACATAACACGACGCTCAAGTTGGCTAGCGATGTTTTGCGCTACCAATTTCGCATCCATTTCAGGCTTACGAATTTCTTCGATGTTGATATGAACTGGTACACCCATCATTTCTGACACAGCGTTACGTAGTTTCTCAACATCTTCACCTTTCTTACCAATCACAATGCCCGGACGAGCTGTGTGAATCGTAATACGAGCTGTTTGAGCAGGACGCTGAATCTCAATACGAGAAACAGATGCCTGAACTAATTTTTTCTCCAAATACTCACGTACCTGAAGATCATTTAAAAGCAGCTTAGAGTAGTTTTGATTATTCGCATACCAAGTAGAAGTATGATCTTTAACTATCCCTAGGCGTATACCAGTTGGATGAACCTTCTGACCCATTGGGTTTCTCCTAATTAGTCAGCGACTTTAACTGTAATATGGCAACCGCGCTTTAAAATACGGTCAGCACGGCCTTTGGCACGTGGCATAATACGCTTGAGAGTCATCGCCTCATCAACGTACGCCGTAGATACACGCAAGTCATCGATATCAGCACCTTCGTTATGCTCTGCATTCGCAATAGCAGACTCCAGTACTTTCTTGACAATTGCTGCCGCCTTTTTAGGACTGAACGATAAGATGTTCAGTGCTTCGCTAACAGATTTGCCACGGATTTGATCTACAACCAAACGGGCCTTCTGCGCTGAGAGGCGAGCACCCTTTAATGAAGCGCTTACTTCACTCATGTTAATACCCCTTTTTACCGTTTGGCTTTCTTGTCCGCAGCATGACCGCGATATGTTCGGGTCGGAGCGAACTCACCCAATTTATGACCGACCATGTCTTCAGTTACTAGAACTGGAACATGTTGGCGACCATTATGGACAGCGATAGTCAACCCTACGAAGTCAGGGAAGATAGTAGAACGGCGCGACCAAGTTTTAATTGGACGACGATCGTTTTTCTCTACCGCAGCCTCTACCTTTTTCAACAAATGAAGGTCGATAAAAGGACCTTTTTTTAGTGAACGTGGCACAGTCGTTTCCTCTTATTACTTAGTACGACGACGTACAATAAGTTTATCAGTACGCTTGTTACTGCGCGTTTTGTAGCCTTTAGTTGGGACACCCCAAGGTGTAACTGGGTGACGACCACCTTTACTACGACCTTCACCACCACCATGCGGGTGATCTACAGGGTTCATCGCCGCACCGCGAACGGTAGGACGAACACCACGCCAACGCGTAGCACCAGCTTTACCAAGAACTCGCAAGCTATGCTCAGAGTTTGATACTTCACCTAAAGTAGCACGACATTCAGTCAATACTTTACGCATTTCGCCAGAACGTAGACGAAGAGTAACGTAACGACCTTCACGAGCTACCAATTGAGCTGAAGCACCTGCAGAACGTGCGATTTGCGCACCTTTACCTGGCTTAAGCTCAACACAGTGAACAGTACTACCAACAGGAATATTTTGCAGAGGCAAAGTATTACCCGCCTTGATTGGCGCATCAGCACCACTAAAGACAACATTGCCTGCCGTCATACCTTTGGAAGCGATAATGTAACGACGCTCACCATCAGCATATTTAATCAATGCAATGTTTGCAGAACGGTTTGGATCATATTCCAAACGCTCAACTACCGCTGGGATACCATCTTTATTACGACGGAAATCAACCATACGATAATGCTGCTTATGACCACCACCTACGTGACGCGTAGTGATGCGTCCGTTATTGTTACGACCACCTGATTTGCTTTTCTTGTCTAGCAAAGGTGCATAAGGTGCGCCTTTGTGCAAATCACTGTTAGTAACTTTAACAACGTGACGACGGCCTGCAGACGTTGGCTTACTTTTTACAACAGCCATTGACCTATCTCCCCTTATTCAGCGACCATGAAATCAATTTCTTGGCCTTCAACCAAACGTACGTACGCTTTTTTCACGTCGCTACGCTTGCCTAGACCACGAATTGTGCGCTTAGTTTTACCTTTTTGGTTCAACGTGCGTACAGATTCTACTTTGACTTCGAAAAGTGCTTCGATAGCTTGTTTGATTTCAGGTTTTGTTGCATCACCAGCTACACGAAAAACGTACTGACCATTACCTTCGGCAACGATAGTCGCTTTCTCAGAGATGTGTGGACCCAACAGAACTTTATAAATACGTTCGCCGATCATGCTAGTGCCTCCTCAACTTGTTTCAGAGCACCAACTGTCACCAACACTTTGTCGTATGCAATCAAGCTAACAGGATCAATAGACGCTGCATCACGTACATCCACGTTCGGGATATTACGAGCTGCTAAAAACAGATTATCATCTAACTCATGAGAGACAACTAAAACGTTTTCAACATTCAATTCTGCCATTTTTGCTGTGAAGAGCTTAGTTTTTGGCGCTTCCAACTTCAGTTCTTCAACGACAACAAGACGGTCTTGACGTACTAATTCAGACCAGATGGTGCGCATTGCTGCACGGTACATCTTCTTGTTCACTTTCTGAGAGTGGTCTTGCGGCTTAGCAGCGAAAGTCACACCACCAGAGCGCCATAGAGGGCTTCGGATAGTACCTGCGCGTGCACGACCAGAACCTTTTTGTTTCCAAGGTTTACGACCGCCACCTGCTACTTCAGAACGTGTTTTCTGAGCGCGAGAACCTTGACGAGCACCTGCCAAGTAAGATGTTACTACTTGGTGAACTAGTGCTTCGTTATATTCACGAGCAAAGGCTACATCAGAAACTTCAACCGTTCCCTTAGCACCTGTAAGATTCAAGTTCATTGTCTACCCCTCTTAGCGAGCTTTAACAGCTGATTGAAGAATAACATCACCGTTTACTGCACCAGGAACCGCACCTTTCACAAGGATTAGATTACGTTCAGCATCAACACGAACCACTTCTAGAGATTGTGTTGTTACTTGAGCAGCGCCCATGTGGCCAGCCATTTTCTTGCCTTTCCAAACACGACCAGGTGTTTGACATTGGCCAATGGAACCAGGAGCACGGTGAGACAATGAGTTACCGTGAGTAGCGTCTTGCGTACGGAAGTTATGACGCTTAACGGCACCTTGAAACCCTTTACCCTTTGATTGACCAGTAACGTCAACCAATTGGATAGATTCGAAATCAGCAACCGTTAGCTCATCGCCAACGTTGATTTCTTTTTCGTCACCAGACAGGCGGAACTCCCACAAACCACGACCCGCTTCAACGTTCGCTTTTGCAAAATGACCTGCAGCAGCTTTATTTACGCGGTTAGAACGGCGAGCACCCACAGTAACTTGAACAGCTTGATAGCCATCCGTTTCTGCAGTTTTCACCTGTGTAACGCGGTTCGGTTCAACCTCGATGACGGTTACTGGCACGGATACACCATCTTCATTGAAGACACGTGTCATTCCGGCTTTACGTCCGACTAATTGAATAGCCATTTTTTACCTCATTTGCCAGTTGTGTATGGGGCTATCACCCGCTACGGCTGACCATTCCAGATCATTCCACTAATGTGCATAAGCCGACTGATAACCAGCCGGTTCTCGCACCCCAAACTTTGGACTATTAACCCAAAGAAATTTGTACTTCCACGCCTGCCGCAAGGTCTAGCTTCATTAGAGCGTCAACAGTTTTTTCTGTTGGCTCAACGATATCTAGAACGCGTTTGTGTGTACGGATTTCATATTGATCACGCGCATCTTTGTTTACGTGTGGAGAAATCAATACTGTGTAACGCTCTTTACGAGTAGGAAGTGGAATCGGTCCACGCACTTGCGCACCTGTACGTTTCGCTGTATCCACAATTTCTTGTGTTGAAGCATCAATCAGACGATGATCGAAAGCTTTCAGACGAATACGGATTTTTTGGCTTTGCATTTCCAACTCCAAATACAATGTTGTAATGACTTAACTGTACATTTATTAAGCCACAATCCTTTTTTAAGGACGGCGAATATTAGCCACTCAAAAACTGGTTGTCAAGTAACCAATTTCAAAGTCAGCAAATAAACCACAAAATAAAAAGGCTGCCTGCAATCAGACAGCCTTTTTGAGAAAGTTAAACAGTTAAATAATTAACTATTTATTACTTTAGGATTTTAGCTACAACACCTGCACCTACTGTACGACCACCTTCACGGATCGCGAAACGTAGACCTTCGTCCATCGCGATTGGGTGAATTAGCTCAACAGTCATTTGGATGTTGTCACCAGGCATAACCATTTCTACACCTTCAGGTAGAGAACAAGCACCAGTTACATCAGTTGTACGGAAGTAGAACTGTGGACGGTAACCTTTGAAGAATGGAGTGTGACGACCACCTTCATCTTTGCTTAGTACGTATACTTCAGCTTCGAACTCAGTGTGAGGAGTGATAGAACCAGGTTGAGCCAAAACTTGACCACGCTGAACATCTTCACGCTTAGTACCACGAAGAAGGATACCACAGTTCTCACCAGCACGACCTTCGTCAAGAAGTTTACGGAACATCTCAACACCAGTACAAGTCGTCTTAGTGGTCTCAACGATACCAACAATTTCAACTTCTTCTTGAACCTTGATAATACCGCGCTCTACACGACCTGTTACTACTGTACCACGACCTTGGATAGAGAATACGTCCTCGATAGGCATGATGAATGCACCGTCGATTGCACGCTCTGGCTCTGGGATGTAAGAGTCTAGAGTTTCAACTAGAGTCTTAACAGCAGTTGTACCCATTTCGTTGTCATCTTCACCGTTCAATGCCATCAAAGCAGAACCTGGGATGATTGGAGTATCATCACCTGGGAAGTCGTACTCAGATAGAAGGTCACGCAATTCCATTTCTACCAACTCTAGCATTTCAGCGTATTCTTCAGAATCCGCACCACCACAGTCTTCAGCAAGAAGGTCAGCTTTGTTTAGGAAAACAACGATGTATGGTACACCCACCTGACGAGAAAGAAGGATGTGCTCACGAGTCTGAGGCATTGGACCATCAGTCGCACCACATACTAGAATAGCGCCGTCCATTTGAGCCGCACCAGTGATCATGTTTTTAACATAGTCAGCGTGCCCTGGGCAGTCTACGTGTGCATAGTGACGAGTTGGAGAATCATACTCAACGTGAGAAGTTGAGATGGTGATACCACGCTCACGCTCTTCTGGAGCGTTGTCGATACCCTCGAAAGCAACGGCTTCACCGCCGAATACTTCTGCACATACGCGAGTTAGTGCTGCTGTTAGAGTAGTTTTACCGTGGTCAACGTGACCGATAGTACCAACGTTAACGTGTGGTTTACTACGTTCGAACTTTTCTTTTGCCATGATACATACACCTTAAGTATTAGTAAGTATGATGATTAATCTTCATTTTTGATGATCGCGTCTGCCACACTAGCTGGTGCTTCAGCGTATTTCTCAAACTCCATTGCATAACTTGCACGACCTTGCGACAAGCTACGCACGTCAGTTGCATATCCGAACATTTCCCCGAGAGGAACTTCAGCACGAATAATCTTCCCTGACGGGGAATCGTCCATCCCCTGAACAATACCACGACGACGATTCAGGTCTCCCATCACATCCCCCATGTACTCTTCAGGAGTTACAACTTCCACTTTCATCACAGGCTCAAGAACACAAGGATCAGCATCAACCGCTCCTTTTCTCAAACCTTGAGAAGCTGCAATTTTAAAGGCCATTTCGTTAGAGTCAACATCATGGAAAGATCCATCGAACAATACCACTTTCAAACCCAATAATGGGTAGCCAGCGATTACACCGTTCTTCATTTGCTCTGAAACACCCTTTTCTACTGCAGGGATGTATTCTTTAGGAATAACACCACCAACAATCTCGTTAACGAACTCAAGTCCATCCTCATCAGACGGAATCAACTTCATTACGACGTGACCGTATTGACCACGACCACCAGACTGACGCACAAATTTGTGGTTAACTTCCACCTCTTTGCGAATTTTTTCTCGATAAGACACTTGTGGCTTACCGATATTAGCTTCCACTTTAAACTCGCGTTTCATTCGATCCACAAGAATATCTAAGTGAAGCTCGCCCATTCCGGAAATAATGGTTTGCCCTGTCTCTTCATGTGTTTCCACACGGAAAGATGGGTCTTCTTGCGCTAACTTACCCAAAGCAACAGACATTTTCTCTTGATCTGCTTGAGACTTAGGCTCAACTGCAACAGAAATAACTGGCTCAGGAAACTCCATTCGCTCAAGAACAACAACATCGCCCATATCACAAAGAGTGTCACCGGTAGTGACGTACTTCATACCAACGGCGGCCGCAATGTCGCCCGCCAACACTTCTTTGATCTCTTCACGATTATTGGCATGCATCTGCACCATACGACCAATGCGCTCACGTTTCTGCTTAACAGAGTTGTAAACCGCATCACCCGATTTAAGGGTGCCTGAATACACACGAATAAATGTCAGTGTCCCAACAAACGGGTCAGTAGCGATTTTAAACGCCAACGCAGAAAATGGCGCTTCGTCATCCGCAGTACGAGTAACGACGGTTTCACCATCTTCTAGCGTTCCTTCTATCGCTTTAACTTCAAGCGGTGAAGGCATGTATTCAATAACGGCATCCAGCACAGCTTGAACGCCTTTATTTTTAAAAGCAGAACCACAAGTCACCAGCACGACCTCATTATTTAGAGTACGAGCACGTAGACCTGCTTTTATATCCTCAATAGACAAATCGCCTTCTTCAAGGTATTTATCCATCAATTCTTCATTTGCTTCTGCTGCTGCCTCGAGCATTTGCTCGCGCCATTCAGCGGCAACGTCTTCTAGATCAGCAGGTATATCTTCCAAACGGTAAGTCATACCTTGATCTTCTTCGTTCCACATAATGGCTTTCATCAATACCAAATCAACAACGCCTTTGAAATCTTCTTCAGCGCCAATGTTGATTTGAATTGGGACAGCATTTGCACCCAAACGAGTTTTAAGCTGTTGAACCACCGAGAAATAGTCAGCACCGGTACGGTCCATCTTATTGACGAACACCATACGCGGTACTTCATATTTATTCGCTTGACGCCAAACAGTCTCAGTTTGAGGCTGAACGCCAGAAGAACCACAAAGCACAACGACCGCACCATCCAGTACACGCAATGAACGTTCCACTTCAATCGTGAAATCTACGTGTCCAGGCGTATCAATAATATTGATACGGTGCTGATCAAACTGTTGACTCATCCCACTCCAGAAGCAAGTTGTTGCTGCCGAGGTGATAGTAATACCGCGTTCTTGCTCCTGCTCCATCCAATCCATGGTAGCTGCACCATCGTGCACCTCACCAATCTTATGAGATAGACCAGTATAGAAAAGAACACGTTCAGTCGTCGTCGTTTTACCTGCATCAACGTGCGCACAGATACCGATATTACGGTAGCGGTTGATAGGGGTTTTACGTGCCACTGTGTATACTTCTCCGGACGATTAGAAACGGTAGTGAGAGAATGCTTTGTTAGCTTCTGCCATACGGTGAACGTCTTCACGTTTCTTAACTGCAGAACCTTTGTTCTCAGCAGCATCAAGGATCTCGCCAGCAAGACGTAGAGCCATTGATTTTTCACCACGCTTACGAGAAGACTCTACCAACCAACGCATAGACAAAGCTGCACGACGAGCTGGACGAACCTCTACAGGCACTTGGTAGGTAGCACCACCAACACGGCGAGACTTAACCTCAACCATTGGTTGGATAGCTTCTAACGCTTTTTCGAAGATAGCCATTGGCTCTTCTGTTTTAGCGCGCTCTGCAACAGTGTCTAGGGCACTGTATACAATGTGCTCAGCTACAGATTTTTTACCACTAACCATTACGTGGTTAATGAACTTAGCAAGCAATTGACTTCCATGCTTAGGATCTGGAAGTACTTCACGCTTAGCGACGACGCGTCTTCTAGGCATTTCTATATCCTCTTCAGGTTAGCCCGAGACAATAAAATACTGCTCGGCCTTACTGTATTAAAAAATTGTGTCTAAACGATGAACTAAGTAATGCTTACTTAGGACGTTTAGTACCGTACTTAGAACGGCCTTGCTTACGGTTTTGTACGCCTGAAGTATCCAAGCTACCACGAACTGTGTGATAACGAACACCTGGAAGGTCTTTTACACGACCGCCACGAATCAGCACTACACTGTGTTCTTGTAGGTTGTGACCTTCACCACCGATGTAGGAAGTTACTTCGAAGCCGTTAGTCAAGCGAACACGACATACTTTACGCAAAGCTGAGTTAGGCTTTTTAGGCGTAGTTGTATATACGCGAGTGCAGACACCGCGGCGTTGCGGACAAGCTTGTAACGCAGGAACGTCACTCTTTGCCACTTTACGTTTACGTGGTTTACGAACCAACTGGTTAACGGTTGCCATTAGACAAGCTCCAAAAATCCAATTCTCATGGCGGAAATCGCCAAAATTAAGGAGGCGCAAGTTTAATTTGCGCCTATAAAACAGTCAATAGGGAGGCGACTAAAAAATCACCTCCCTTTCGATTTAAAGCAAATAATTAGTCTTTTAGTGCGGCACTCAATGCTTCTTCAACATCAGATGCACTTACTGTAGGACTAACTTCATTTGCCAATTGCGCAGAATCTTTCTTCTTCTTACGCTCATTGTGGTATGCCAAACCGGTACCCGCTGGAATCAGACGACCTACTACAACGTTTTCTTTCAAGCCACGCAAGTGGTCTTTCTTACCTGTCACAGCACCTTCGGTCAAGACACGAGTAGTCTCTTGGAAAGATGCAGCAGAGATGAAGGACTCAGTTGCCAAAGAAGCTTTGGTGATACCTAGAAGCACACGCTCAAACTTAGCAGGGAATTTACCTTCTGCTTCCGCTTTCTCGTTTGCATCCAATAGTTGAGTCAACTCAACTTGGTCACCTTGGATCAGATCTGTATCACCAGACTCACCTACTTCTACTTTACGTAGCATTTGACGCACGATAACTTCGATGTGCTTATCGTTAATCACAACACCTTGTAAGCGATATACTTCTTGCACTTCGTTTGTAATGTAGTCAGCCAGTGCTTCTACACCTTGAAGACGCAAGATATCGTGAGGGCTTAGAGGACCGTCGGCAATGATTTCACCTTTAGCCACTTCTTCACCGTCGAAGATGTTGATTTGACGCCATTTCGGAATCAAAGTCTCGATTGGATCGCTACCATCTTGTGGTGTGATAACCAAACGGATTTTGCCCTTAGTTTCTTTACCGAAGCTCACCACACCAGAAGCCTCTGCCATAACAGCAGGATCTTTAGGACGACGTGCTTCGAATAGGTCAGCCACTCGTGGCAGACCACCGGTGATATCCTTGTTACCTTGCGATTCTTGAGGAATACGCGCTAGTACTTCACCAGACTTAACAGTTGCACCATGATCCAAGCTCAAAAGTGCTTTTTCAGGCAACAGGTACTGTACTGGAGAGTCTGTACCAGGGATATGCACTGGATTACCATCCGCATCAACAACCGAGATCATTGGACGCAAGTCTTTACCTGCAGATGGGCGATCTTTCATTTCCAACACTTCGATGGTAGTCAAACCTGTCATTTCATCGGATTGACGGCGAATGGTTACATTCTCCTCCATACCGCTGAATTCTAGGCGACCTTCCATCTCAGATACGATTGGGTGGGTGTGTGGATCCCAGTTAGCGACCACTTGGCCAGCTTCTACTGTGTCCCCTTCACGCACGCTCAATACCGCACCGTAAGGAAGTTTGTAACGCTCTTTCTCACGACCTGCTTCATCAGCAATTGCCAACTCAGAAGAACGAGATGCCACAACCAAATGACCCGTATCACGCTCGATACTCTTCATTTTGTGGAAACG
The DNA here is from genome assembly GCF_056161265.1 of Marinomonas sp. ABL3_031. NCBI lineage: Bacteria > Pseudomonadati > Pseudomonadota > Gammaproteobacteria > Oceanospirillales > Oceanospirillaceae > Marinomonas > Marinomonas sp. ABL3_031. The sequence goes on along the minus strand of NZ_JBSWYU010000016.1, from coordinate 18,092 downwards.
TACTGTACCGGCACTCTTCACTTGAACACTGTCTACTGCAGACGCTCGAGAAGCCGCACCACCGATGTGGAAAGTACGCATGGTCAACTGAGTACCAGGCTCACCGATAGACTGTGCCGCAACAACACCAATCGCTTCACCAATATTCACTTCATGACCACGAGCCAAATCACGACCGTAACACTTAGCACACACACCGTGGCGTGTTTCACAAGTGATAACAGAACGGATTAACATTTCGTCTACACCAGCCGCTTCAATCGTGCGCACATCGTGCTCATCGATCAAGGTGCCCGCTGGCAACACTAGGTTACCTTTGGCGTCGTTTACGTCTTGTGCTACCACACGACCCAACACACGCTGACCTAGTGGAACTACTACGTCACCACCTTCGATCATGGCATTTACCACGATACCATTGGTCGCGCCACAGTCTGTTTCTGTGATTACCAAGTCTTGCGCAACGTCTACTAGACGACGCGTCAAATAACCGGAGTTCGCTGTTTTCAATGCGGTATCGGCAAGACCCTTACGAGCACCGTGAGTGGAGGTAAAGTACTGAAGTACTGATAGACCTTCACGGAAGTTCGCAGTGATTGGCGTTTCGATGATGGAACCATCTGGTTTCGCCATCAAACCACGCATACCACCCAACTGACGCATCTGAGCCACACTACCACGGGCACCAGAGTCGGCCATCATGTAAACCGAGTTGAAGGATTGTTGCTCAACCTCTTCACCTTCTTTGTTTACTGTGGTTTCTTTCGCCAAGTTGTTCATCATGGCTTCAGTAACGGCTTCGTTAGTACGAGACCACAAGTCAATTACCTTGTTGTATTTCTCGCCCTGCGTTACCAAACCATCAGCGTACTGATATTCGATTTCTTTAACTTCTTCTTCCGCTTTAGCAATGATTTCTGCTTTCTCTGGCGGAATAACGAAGTCATCTACACCAACTGAAGAACCAGATGCTGTTGCGTACGCGAAACCTGTGTACATCAACTGGTCAGCAAAGATACAGCTCTCTTTCAAGCCCACTTTACGGTAACACTCATTGATCAGGTTAGAGATTGCCTTTTTCTTCATTGGTTGGTTAACCACAGAGAAAGGAAGGCCATCTGGCACGATATCAAACAACAAGGCACGACCAACGGTGGTATCTGCAATGAAAGTAGAAGCGACTTTTTCGCCTTCTAGGGTCGTATCCACTTGGTTAATACGCACTTTTACTTTGGCATGCAAATCAACTTGTTTCGCACCATAAGCACGGTGTACTTCTTTGATGTCAGAGAACGCCATGCCTTCACCTTTGGCATTGATTTTCTCACGCGTCATGTAGTACAAGCCCAATACCACATCCTGAGAAGGCACGATAATCGGCTCACCGTTTGCTGGTGATAGAATGTTGTTCGTTGACATCATCAAAGCACGGGCTTCAAGCTGAGCTTCGATTGTCAAAGGAACGTGAACCGCCATTTGGTCACCGTCAAAGTCAGCGTTGTACGCCGCACAAACTAACGGGTGCAATTGGATCGCTTTACCTTCAATCAACATAGGTTCAAACGCTTGGATACCCAAACGGTGAAGTGTTGGTGCACGGTTAAGCATTACTGGATGTTCGCGGATAACTTCATCAAGAATATCCCACACCTCAGGTGTTTCACGCTCTACCATTTTCTTAGCCGCTTTGATGGTTGTCGCCATACCGCGCAACTCAAGCTTAGAGAAGATAAATGGTTTGAACAGTTCCAATGCCATCTTCTTAGGAAGACCACACTGGTGTAGACGCAAAGATGGACCCACTGTGATTACAGAACGGCCAGAGTAGTCTACACGCTTACCAAGCAGGTTCTGACGGAAACGACCTTGCTTACCTTTGATCATGTCTGCCAAAGATTTCAATGGACGCTTGTTAGAACCCGTGATGGCACGACCGCGACGACCGTTATCAAGCAAAGCATCAACAGATTCTTGCAACATACGTTTTTCGTTACGTACGATGATGTCTGGAGCCGATAGCTCTAGTAGACGCTTCAAACGGTTGTTACGGTTGATGACTCGACGGTACAAATCGTTCAAGTCAGATGTCGCGAAACGACCACCCTCTAGCGGCACCAATGGGCGTAGATCTGGTGGTAGAACTGGCAATACATCAAGCACCATCCACTCTGGGTTGTTACCAGAATGATAGAAAGCTTCAACCAATTTCAGACGCTTAGACAGCTTTTTGATACGAGTTTCAGAATTCGTGCTATTTAGCTCTTCACGCATTCTGTTGATTTCTTCTGGCATGTCCAAATCGCGTAGTAGCATTTGAACCGCTTCCGCACCCATACGGGCATCAAACTCGTCACCAAACTCTTCCAGTGCTTCAAAGTACTGTTCGTCGTTTAGCAATTGGCCTTTTTCAAGCGTCGTCATACCTGGATCGATCACGATGAAAGATTCGAAGTAAAGAACACGCTCGATATCACGCAAGGTCATATCCATGATAAGACCGATACGAGATGGCAAAGATTTCAAGAACCAGATGTGAGCCACTGGCGAAGCAAGCTCAATATGCCCCATGCGCTCACGACGCACTTTAGACAGAGCTACTTCAACGCCACACTTCTCACAAATAACACCACGGTGTTTCAAACGCTTATATTTACCACACAAGCATTCGTAGTCCTTGATAGGACCAAAGATTTTGGCACAGAACAAACCGTCACGCTCAGGCTTGAACGTACGGTAGTTGATGGTCTCAGGCTTTTTAACTTCACCGTAAGACCATGAACGAATCATATCTGGTGATGCCAAGCCAATGCGGATCGCATCAAACTCGTCAGATTGTCCTTGTGATTTTAGAAGACCTAATAAGTCTTTCATGGATATTCGCCCCACTCATAAGGCTGGGGAAGTGTCTTCCCCAGCAGGTCAAATGTGATTCGTGCTTATTCGTTTTCCAACTCGATGTCGATACCAAGAGAACGGATCTCTTTGACCAACACGTTGAAAGACTCAGGCATGCCCGGTTCCATACGATGATCGCCATCAACGATGTTTTTATACATCTTAGTACGACCATTCACATCATCCGACTTAACAGTCAACATTTCTTGTAGAGTATAAGCAGCACCGTATGCTTCAAGTGCCCACACCTCCATCTCACCGAAACGCTGACCACCGAATTGCGCTTTACCACCCAGCGGCTGCTGAGTAACCAAGCTGTAAGAACCAGTAGAACGCGCGTGCATCTTGTCATCAACCAAGTGGTTCAATTTCAACATGTACATGTAACCAACCGTTACCGGACGCTCAAAAGCATCACCAGTACGACCGTTGTACAAAGTCACCTGACCACTTTCGTTTAGACCAGCAAGACGCAACATACGCTTGATCTCAGCTTCTTTCGCACCATCAAAAGCACCCGACGCCATTGGCACACCACCAGTAAGGTTAGATGCCAAGGTTAGGATCTCTTCGTCGGTGAAACTGTCTAGATCTTCCGTACGCGCACAACGCAAGTCGCCTTCGTAACCATTGTAGATTTCACCAAGGAATCCACGCAGTTCTTTCACGGCTTCTGCTTTTTCACGCTCTACTGCAAGCATTTCATTGATCTTACGACCTAAGCCTTTAGACGCAGCACCCAAGTGAGTTTCCAATACCTGACCCACGTTCATACGAGAAGGAACACCTAGTGGGTTCAAGACGATGTCCACCGGATCACCGTTCTCATCGTATGGCATGTCTTCTACCGGCATGATTTTAGAGATTACACCCTTGTTACCATGACGGCCGGCCATTTTATCACCCGGCTGAATGCGACGCTTTATCGCCACGTAAACTTTAACGATCTTAAGAACGCCAGGCGCCAAATCGTCACCTGTTTGTAGCTTACGCTTCTTATCTTCGAATTTCGCATCTAGCTCTTTACGACGTTCGATCAAAGCCGCTTGCGCTTTTTCAAGCTGCTCGCTTGCTTCTTCGTTTGCTACGCGAATTTTGAACCACTCTGAATGATCAAGATTCGCTAGGTAATCCTCAGTGATGACCGCATTACGCGCCAAGCCTGGACCACCTTCTGCTTGCTGACCCACTAGGGCTTCAGCCAAACGCTCGAAAGTCGCTTTTTCTACGATACGGAACTCTTCGTTCAAGTCTTTACGCACTTGATCCAATTGAGATTTCTCAATCGATTTCGCACGTTCATCTTTCTCGATACCATCACGAGTGAAGACTTGTACGTCGATTACTGTACCGCGAGTACCTGTTTTAACACGCTGAGACGTGTCTTTAACATCAGATGCTTTTTCACCGAAGATAGCACGCAACAGCTTTTCTTCAGGCGTTAGTTGAGTTTCACCCTTTGGCGTTACCTTACCAACAAGAATATCACCTGGCTCTACTTCAGCACCGATATAAACGATACCGGAAGAATCCAGTTTAGATAGTGCACCTTCACCAACGTTTGGAATATCCGCTGTGATTTCTTCAGGCCCAAGCTTAGTATCACGAGCCACACAGGTTAGCTCCTGAATGTGAATAGAAGTGAAACGATCTTCTTCTACAACACGCTCAGATACAAGGATGGAATCCTCGAAGTTAAAGCCGTTCCAAGGCATGAAAGCGATACGCATGTTTTGACCAAGCGCCAAATCACCCATATCGACAGAAGGACCGTCTGCCATGATATCGCCAGCAGCAACCTTCTCACCTTTCATTACCAATGTACGCTGGTTAATGCAGGTATTTTGGTTAGAACGAACGTATTTGGTTAGGTTATAGATATCTACACCCGCCTCACCTGCAACCGTTTCTTCAGAGTTCACACGAACAACGATACGGCTAGCATCAACGGATTCAATTTCACCACCACGACGAGCAACGATACAAACGCCAGAGTCTTTCGCGACGTTTTTCTCCATACCAGTACCAACCACAGGCTTATCGGCCTTCAGTGTCGGTACGGCTTGACGTTGCATGTTCGATCCCATCAAGGCACGGTTTGCGTCATCGTGCTCAAGGAACGGAATCAAAGATGCCGCAACAGATACAACCTGACGTGGCGATACGTCCATCAAGTTTACTTTTTCTTTTGGTATCAAAGTGGTTTCGTGCATGTGACGAACTTGCACCAAGTCATCAACCAAACGACCCTCTTGATCCACGCTTGCAGATGCTTGGGCAACGACGTATTTCGCTTCGTCAATTGCTGAAACATAAACCGTTTCATCAGTGATCTTGCCATCTACTACCTTGCGGTAAGGCGTCTCCAAGAAACCATAGCTGTTAGTGCGAGCATAGGTTGACAAAGAGTTAATCAAACCGATGTTTGGACCTTCCGGTGTTTCGATAGGACAAACACGACCATAGTGAGTAGCGTGCACGTCACGTACCTCAAAGCCAGCACGTTCACGTGTCAGACCACCAGGCCCCAATGCAGAAACACGACGCTTATGCGTTACTTCTGACAACGGGTTGTTTTGGTCCATGAACTGTGACAGTTGGCTAGAACCGAAGAATTCTTTGATCGCTGCCGCAACTGGCTTAGCATTCAATAGATCCTGAGGCATTAGGCCGTCAGCTTCTGCCATAGACAGACGCTCTTTAACCGCACGCTCAACACGTACCAAACCAACACGGAATTGGTTTTCAGCCATTTCACCAACCGAACGAACGCGACGGTTACCAAGGTGATCGATGTCATCAACCATGCCGTTACCGTTACGGATATCCAGCAAGGTTTTTAGTACAGCAACGATATCTTCGTTATCTAGAACGCCAGAACCTGTGTCTTCATCGCGACCTAGGCGACGGTTGAACTTCATACGACCAACAGAAGACAAGTCGTAACGATCTTCAGAGAAGAACAAGCCTTGGAATAGACCTTCAGCAGACTCTTTGGTTGGTGGCTCGCCTGGACGCATCATGCGATAGATCTCAACCAACGCCTCTAACTGATTGCTGGTCGGATCAATGCGTAATGTATCAGAAATGAATGGACCGTTATCCAAGTCATTTGTATACAGGGTTTCCACTTCAGTGATACCTGAAGCAACCAAAGCTTCCAGCAGATCAACAGACAATTCAGTGTTGGCTTCTGCAATCAACTCACCGGTTGTTGGGTGAACTAGGTTCTTCGCAGTCACTTTACCAAGCATGTATTCTAGTGGCACAGCAAGACGTTCAAGACCTGCTTTTTCCATAATACGAATGTGCTTAGCTGTGATACGACGACCTTCTTCTACAATCACTTCACCGTTTGCATCAGCAATATCAAATAACGCAGTATCACCACGTAGACGGTTAGCAATTAGCTCCATTTCGAAGCCATCACGACTCATGAAGAAGCGTGTTGTTTCAAAGAAAGTCTCAAGTATTTGCTCAGTACCGTAACCCAAAGCGCGCAGCAAGATAGTTGCTGGCAACTTACGACGACGGTCAATACGAACAAATACACAATCTTTTGGATCAAACTCGAAATCCAACCATGAACCACGGTAAGGAATTACGCGAGCTGAGTGTAGCAATTTACCTGAAGAGTGAGTCTTACCACGATCGTGGTCGAAGAACACACCAGGTGAACGGTGCAATTGAGATACAATTACACGCTCAGTTCCGTTGATAACAAAAGTACCATTGTCTGTCATAAGCGGAATTTCGCCCATGTAGACTTCTTGCTCGCGGATGTCTTTGATGGCCTTGTTGGACGACTCTTTATCATAAATGATGAGTCGTACACGAACACGTAAAGGTGCCGCGTAGGTGACACCACGCAACTGACACTCTTTAACATCAAATACTGGCTTGCCTAAACGGTAATCGACGTATTCTAGCGCCGCATTGCCGGAAAAGCTGACCATTGGAAAGACAGATTTAAAGGCCCCATGCAGACCTAATTCCCCACGCTCTGCAATCGCTTTACCTTCTTGCAGAAAATTGCGATAGGATTCAAGCTGAATTGCCAGCAAGTATGGCACATCCAAAACGGGCGGCAGTTTACCGAAATCCTTACGGATACGTTTTTTCTCAGTGTATGAGTAAGCCATCAGCATTCCCCAGCTTGTGCACATTGACGCAAAAGGCCCAAATCAGGCCTTACCATTGATGGGAGAATTTCTCTCCCATTTAAAAAAATTCTGTAGATTTTATTTGAGTTTCTGAAACCCAAAAAGGCCGGTGACATAAATGTCACCAGCCATTTCGACTAGCGGTCGAAATCGGGAAATACAAGTAGCATTACTTGATTTCGACAGATGCACCAGCTTCTTCAAGAGCCGCTTTAAGTGCATCAGCGTCTTCTTTAGAAGCGCCTTCTTTAACAGTTGCTGGAGCGCCGTCAACCATTGCTTTAGCTTCTTTCAAGCCAAGACCAGTTGCTGCACGAACAGCTTTGATTACGTTAACTTTCTTATCGCCTGCAGCAGTAAGAACAACGTCGAATTCAGTTTGTGCTTCAGCAGCACCGCCAGCTTCAGCAGCTGGGCCAGCAGCAACAGCAGCTGCCGCAGTTACACCGAATTTTTCTTCCATTGCAGAAATTAGTTCAACAACGTCCATTACAGACATTTCTGCTACTGCATTGATGATATCTTCTTTACTTAGAGCCATGACTCAGATTCCTAGCATTCTTTAACATCACCCAAGGGTGACAAAACAAAATATTTATCAAGAAGGGATACGAAATATCGTCTTAAGCCGCTTCTTGCTCTTTTTGATCGCGTACTGCCGCAAGAGTACGTACAAACTTGCTGGTTGCGCCCTGCATAACACTCATCAGTTTCGCAATTGCTTCGTCGTACGTTGGCAAAGATGCCAAACGATCAATGTCGCCAGCTGGGATCAACTCACCGTTGAACGCCAACGCTTTCACTTCAAACTCGTCGTTTTCTTTTGCAAATGTTTTCAACAAACGGGCCGCAGCACCTGGGTGTTCGTTTGAGAAAGCAATCAAAGTTGGACCAACAAAGCTCTCAGTTAAGCACTCGAAGTCAGTACCTTCAACTGCACGGCGAGCCAAAGTGTTACGCACTACACGTACGAATACACCCGCTTCACGCGCTTCTTTACGAAGTGCTGTCATGCTGCTCACGGTAACACCGCGAGAATCAGCAACGACTGCAGACAACGCAGTTTTAGCTACTTCACTAACTTCGGCGACAATGGCTTTTTTGTCTTCTAGACCTAATGCCACTGGTTTTCTCCTGGATTAGCAGGGAACGTATTCCCCTATTTTTACCAACTCCCCGATCAATCGGAGTACTTGCTGGTGAGTTAGATCCAGTACATCTGAATCGGGCCACACCATCTGCGCAGGACAAATATTTTTCAACATTTGATTAAACCTAAAGGTTCCTACGGTCTTTGACGGCCTGCCAGGTAGCCAAGAAGCCACTAAGACAGACCCCAAAGCGCATGATTTAGAAGCTTAGCGCACCTAAATCAATTTGTAGACCTGGTCCCATTGTAGAAGACAAGGTTACTTTTTTCATGTAGACACCTTTCGCAGAAGCTGGCTTAGCACGACGCAGGTCAGCCAATAGAGCTTCAAGGTTGCCTTTGATCGACTCTGCTGTGAACTCAATAGAGCCAACACCAGTATGAACGATACCATTTTTATCTGTACGGTAACGCGCTTGACCTGCTTTTGCATTTTTAACAGCAGTAGCAACGTCTGGCGTTACAGTGCCAACTTTCGGGTTAGGCATAAGACCACGTGGACCAAGCACCTGACCTAGTTGACCAACGATGCGCATTGCGTCTGGAGAAGCAATAACCACATCAAAATCTAGAGCGCCGCCTTTTACTTGCTCAGCCAAGTCTTCAAAACCCACAACATCAGCACCCGCTTCTTTTGCAGCTTCAGCGTTTGCACCTTGAGCAAATACAGCAACACGTACGTCTTTACCCGCACCGTGCGGCAATACAGTAGAACCACGAACAACCTGATCAGATTTACGCGGATCAACACCTAAATTGATAGAGACATCAACTGACTCTTTGAATTTAACCGTAGACAACTCAGAAAGAAGAGCAACCGCCTCTTCTACAGAGTACAACTTAGTAGCATCTACTTTTTCTGCGATCAAGCGAGCGCGTTTAGTTAGCTTAGCCATTAGTTCACACCCTCAACTTCTAGACCCATAGCGCGTGCACTACCAGCAATAGTACGAACCGCCGCATCCATATCAGAAGCAGTCAAATCAGCCTGCTTAGCATTAACAATCTCTTCAAGCTGTGCACGAGTAACCGTACCCACTTTTTGAGTGTTAGGACGTGGAGAACCACTCTTGATACCAGCTGCTTTCTTAAGAAGCACTGCAGCAGGAGTAGATTTAGTTTCGAAAGTAAAACTACGGTCGTTGTAAACAGTGATGATTACAGGTGTTGGAAGACCTGGCTCAACATTTTGCGTTTTCGCGTTAAATGCTTTACAGAATTCCATGATGTTCACACCGTGCTGACCCAAAGCTGGACCAACTGGTGGACTTGGGTTCGCTTGACCCGCTTTAACTTGTAGCTTGATATAAGCTTCGACTTTTTTAGCCATTTTATAACTCCAGATGGGTCACTGCCCGAAGGCTACCCGTTTAAAAAATCAGGCTTTCTCAACCTGACTAAATTCCAAATCAACCGGTGTAGAGCGCCCAAAAATAAGCACCGCCACCTTGATTCGACTTTTATCGTAATCCACCTCTTCGACAACACCATTAAAGTCAGCAAATGGACCTTCGTTAACACGAACCACTTCACCCACTTCAAATAATGTTTTCGGACGAGGCTTATCAACACCATCGTTAACGCGCTGCAAAATAGCATCGGCTTCACGATCAGTGATTGGCGATGGCTTATCAGCTGTACCACCGATAAAACCAAGTACGCGTGACGTACCTTTCACCAAATGCCAAGAGTCATCATTCATATCCATTTGCACCAATACATAGCCTGGATAGAATTTACGCTCACTCTTGCGTTTTTTACCATCACGGATCTCAACCACTTCTTCGGTTGGCACCAAGATGTCACCAAAATTCTCTTCTTGCCCCATAACCTGCACTCGCTCAATTAGCGAACGCATTACGTGCTTTTCGTACCCTGAGTACGCTTGTACTACATACCATCGTTTGGTCACGAGTAGCTCCTAACTAATTACCGAGGACACAATCCAACTAAGAAGTGAGTCCACTCCCCACAGCACGAGAGACATAAAAACAACTACCGCCAACACTATAAGAGTTGTTTGCACTGTTTCTTGTCTAGTTGGCCACACTACTCTACGTATTTCAGTTTTTGCTTCTTTTGCCAAAGTAAAAAAAGCCTTACCTTTCGCAGTCTGCAGCGCAACAAAACCAGCCACAACAGCCAACACCAAAATAGCAATTAAGCGATACAACAATGATTCGGTCGCGTAATAATTATTACCAACTACACCAGCCGCAACCAATAAAACAACAATCGCCCATTTTAACACGTCCCCACGAGACGCTTGAGCTTCAGCACTCGAACTCATACTTTAGGTGATCCCTAACAAAGAAATAGGATACGATAAATGGCAGGCCAAGAGGGACTCGAACCCCCAACAGCCGGTTTTGGAAACCGGTGCTCTACCAATTGAACTATTGGCCTACATTCGTATGGGCGGAGGATGATACCGAAACATGCCTAGATTAGCAAGGGTATCTGCCCAAAAAACAGACAATAAAAAAGGCGGCCAAACCACCTATCTTTTGCTTAGACAAACTGGAGCTCATGAGCAGACTTGAACTGCCGACCTCACCCTTACCAAGGGTGTGCTCTACCAACTGAGCTACATGAGCTTGGAGCGGGTAGCGGGAATCGAACCCGCCTCTTCAGCTTGGAAGGCTGAGGTAATAGCCACTATACCATACCCGCAAATGGTGGAGGGAGGTGGATTCGAACCACCGAAACTTTCGTGGCAGATTTACAATCTGCTCCCTTTGGCCACTCGGGAACCCCTCCACTAACTCAAATGTTGCAATGCAACACCCCAAAAGGTGGGAGCCATTATATGAATCACTTTACTAATTGCAAGCACTAACAAGGATTTTTTTCTATTTTTATCATCATCTTGCTAAGATCAAAGCCTGATACAAAAGCTTCCCAGTCTGCCACCGTAACGGGATCTTTTATATCCACCTCAAATAGCGGCACATTTCGCATATGCTCATAGATATCAACAGGATAACCTGACACCTTTTCAATGCGCTGTTTTGCTTGCTCTGCTCTATCTTGAGATGAATACAAACCCAACGAAATACGGTTTTTCATCTCCGCTCGATTGATCACAAAACTGTCGATTTTCTTACTGGCCAAGTCTTTTACTATAACGGTCGCTTTTTGTGGAGTTTCAGGCGCAGGAATGTATAACCAGAATTTAGGTCGCTTTCCCGTTACTTCTTGCTCATCAAAAGGCCAGCCAACCTTCTGCAACTCCGCCTTAACCGCAGCGCGGGAAGATTGATTATCTGCCACAATACGAGGACATAACAGGTTCTCGGGTGATGGCGCAGATTGTCTCTCCACCACCTTATTTAAAGCATTAACCAAATCATCGTTCGACATCACGCCCGCGTTATAATCCTCCTCACTCACCGCAGCATCTTCAGAGAGCAAATGAATTTTCTCACTAACAGGCGGACCATAAATATTTTCTTTATTTTGAATAGCAGAGTCCTTTGCTAGGTTATGCCAACTCAAAAAAGCAGCGTTTAATAACACCACAAGAAGAAAAAGCCACTTCATTTACTGCCTCTTTAATAACTCATCACCAACTCGCTTAGCCCCCATGGCGACCAAATGCGGTTGATAATCCATTGTTATGTTTAATGATTCAAGCAAGGCTTTGGCGTCCCCACCTGTTGCCACCCATTGAAACGTAGGATGCTGTGCCTTAACTCGCTCAATAAAAGCCAATGCCATTTCATGCACACCCTCAACCACCGCTCTGGCCGTAGAATTTGGCAAAGTGTCAGCCAATTTAACTTCATCCGGCAAATAACGAATACGTGCCGTATTCGCTAATAATGAAGACTCCATCATTTTTAAACCAGGCGTAATATAACCACCCAAATGCAAACCCCGCTGATTAACAAAATCCAGCTTTATCGCAGTGCCAGCATCTAACACAATCTTATCGCCACCTAAGTGATAGGCAGCAACAACACCCAACCAACGATCTACACCCAACCGTTCCGGCTCAAAGTAGGCATTGGTGACACCGCAGGCTTGAGCTGTACTGCTCAAGTGAGACCAATCAGCATTTGGAAAAACCGCTTGTATATCCACATGAAGCAAAGCACTTTGCTCCTGAGAACGCACACTGGCAAAATAAATACGCTCCGGCATAAAACCCACTTTGCTAGGCGGTTCTTCTCCTCGCTCCACCCACAACACTTGCTCGCCACGAAAAGCCGTATATTTGATACTGGTATTGCCAGCATCAACAACCAATACCTCAGACGCGTCGGACACTCACTTCCCCTCCGTGCAAAGTCACCAGCTCACCATTCTCTTCCAGCAATAAAGCACCTTTCTCGTCGATTCCCTTGGCTATCCCTTGACGCTGCTGAGAAACTGACATCACCCGAATAGGCTGATTGAACAATACGTCATAAGCTTGCCAATGGGATTGAAAATGCTTCATACCATTACCATCTTCAAACCACCCACACACCTCAATCAGCTCTTTCGTCAATTCAGCTAGAAGAAAGTTACGACTTGGACGCGACGACAAACGTGATACCAAATCCGTCCAAGGCTGATCCACATTCGCCATCACACCTTCTTCCATTTCCACATTTAGACCAATACCGATAATGACGTCACACACGTCCTGATCCGCCACCATTTCGAGCAATATTCCACAAATCTTTTGACCGTCAATTTGCGCATCATTTGGCCACTTTAACCCCGGGTTAGGAATGCCTACCTTTTTTAGCACACGAGCAACCGCAACGCCCGCAGCCAAACTCAATCCTTCCACGACACTTGGGCCATTTTCAAAACGCCATACGAAAGAAAAAGTTAAATTCTTTGCTACCCCGGACTCCCATTGACGACCACGTCGACCACGACCATTGGTTTGTCTCTCAACAGAAAACAGCGCAGGCAATTGACCACCCTGCGCAATATAGTGCTTGGCATCACCATTAGTGGATTCAGTTTCAAAATCCAACTTAACAACCATCTCATCAGGCACGCCAAACTCTCTAAGAGAAGATTCTGACAACAACTCCAACGGCATCGGCAAACGATAGCCACGCCCCTTCACCGAATGCACTCGAACACCAATCGCTTCAAGCTTCTTTAATTTTTTCCACACCGCAGCGCGAGTAACGCCTAGCGCTTCTCCCAACTCCTCTCCTGAATGAAACTGATTGTCACTCAGTAAAGCCAGAACTGCTCGCATTTATCATGCCTCTACCATCATTATTGTTTTTAGGTATTTACCTAAATGCTGGAAAGACATTTCCAGCATTTGGTTGCAACCAGTTAACTTCTGGATAATCACATTTTTGATCAACAGCGTGCACCGCATAAGCATGGCGAGATTGCTTAGAACGATTCGCATAACTTAAATGCGGAAACTCACCATTTAACAAGACCAGCGAACCTTTAGGCACAGGCAAAGCCACCAATTCGCTGTCTTGCCATTGATGCTCTTTGATGGCCACCATTTTGGTTTCAATGGCTCGTGGTGCCAAACGTTCAAAGCGTTTAAGCAAGCCCACATTATGACCTTTTGGCACTCCCCAAAGACAACCGTTATCCAACGTCGCATCCTCAATCGCAAACCACAAACCAATCACGCTCATAGGATCTGTGTATAAAAAAGTGCTGTCTTGATGACAATTCACTTCGCCACCAATGCCTGGCTGTTTAAAAATATACATGGATTGTGCAGCTCTTGGCTCTTGCATACCCAATTGTTTCAACATACTGCCCCAAACACTAGATAAAGAAAAATCACGGAATAGGGCGTCTTGAGTATGTAAACCATGACCTACTTTATTAATAGAGTGTTCAAGAGCTTGCTTTAACTCACCCTGCTCATCGAACGCCTCTTCCTCAAAAAAAAATGAGATCTTATTCGCTGAATCGATAAAATATTGATCCGTATGGCGTGATTGCTCATTGGTGGTGAAAATAGAACGATATGCACTCGCATCAAACCCTGAAATTAAGGTCGCCATTCTTTCTTTGAGGGCATCACATACTGGCTCAGGAACCAATGACTCTATTACTAAATACCCATCATTATGATACTGCGCAACTTGTTTCTCCGTTAATACAACCGAAGGCAATTTAATTAACATAGTTTCCACCTCTACAACGAGCAAACAACAGACACAGTAGAACTAATTCGCATTCGCTTGCATAAAAAACGACACTTCCTTCATAAGAGAGGTAAAATCTGGATTCCAAGATAATCGAGCTGCATGAGCACTTTTGGCACTCAATTCATCCGACTTTTCACCAAACCAGTTTGCCTTATCAGAGCGGCATTGCTCGTATGCCTCTGGGTCATCAAAATACCAACCACACACTCGATATTCACCTTCCGAACCATAATAAGGGTTTTGTGGATTACCATGAACCGCCATATGTGACATACCTATAATACGCTGCTCAGGCCAACGGCTATTGTAAATCTTTAGACGATCCGAAACGCCACTCAATTTATCCAGACTGTACATCACCATCTGACTTTTAGAGCTAATAATGGCTTTATTAAAGACTTCCAGCGTCACTTTAGAATCTACCGTTTGATCTTGTTCAGACATGGCAATAAAGACGGGAATGTCCCGTGGCTTCTTCATCACCTTGTTACGCACTTCCTTTGCTAACTTATATGCTTCAGCCATCGCAGGAATTGGAATCGAAGCGTACTTAGCAAAGTCATCACTAGGATAATTATCGAGCCAATCTTTAACAGTGGCTAATAAAGGTAACAGCCAATCGATGGCGCTATTTACTTTTAATAACGGCGAAAATAAAACGACACCAGAAACCTTATCTGGATGTATCCAAGCGTACTCTATTGCCAACGCACCACCAGTGGAAAAACCACCAACGTACATTACATCCACCTCTTGTTCAAAAACCTCCGCGGCATGACGAAAGCTGTCACGCCAAGCCTGTCTAGGTGTTTCTAATAAATCGGCAGATTGCGTACCGTGACCCGGCAGCAAAATGACGCGCACTTGATAACAAGCTTGTTGCATCGCCAGCGCTGGATCTCGCATTGAAAATGGCGAATCGGATAATCCATGCGATAACAACAAGCCAATGCTTGGCTGTCCTGCACATTGCCTTGGATCTGGTTTCAACTCAAACGGCATCACAGCCGATAATTCTCGTGCTTGCTGCTGCTCGTCAACCCATACCTTATTTTGTTTTAAATACGCTTCACTACGAGCCATAAAATCATCAAATGATTCTCCTTGGCCATACTCTAACAGTGAATTTGCGGCACTTACCGAGATTGGCCAAAACCAAGCAAGCAATCCAAATACAAACAATTTACGCCACATGTCCTATCCCTCAATGTTACCTTCATTAAACTAGAATACAGTATGTTATAATGCTGTCTTCATATCATCCAAAGCCATACAACATTCAATATGACTTGCCCTTTTCCCAACGCCGAATTAGTCCCAGCACTCTGGTTCCCATTGGTAAAAAAGTTTTACCGAGCCTATTATCCAAGTGGAACCCCCAATAAAGCCGATCCGATTTGGGCTATTAAGCAAAAAGGCATAATCCTCACTGCCGTACGACTAAAGCAATTTGATGATTGTCAGCTTTTAACCGCGATGGTGACTCATCCGGATCATCGCAACCAAGGCCTTGGACATCACCTTCTTAAAAATCTACAAGCTATCTTAAACCAAAAAGCCTGTTACTGCTTCGCCCTTAATCATTTAACTGATTTTTATATATCAAACTACTTTCAGCCAATCCCACCAGAGCAACTTCCTAACGAATTAGAAAAACGATTTAGAAGCTATCAATCACAAGGGCGAAAAATCACATCTATGCATTATATTGCCCCTTAAATTATGCTTAAATAATCTTAAATCACTAAATACTATTAACTAATATTGACCTTTTTCCATACCCTCTATTACCTTTGTCGCACACTAAAACGACTCAATCACAAGATATGAATTTGAGGTATACATGACCATTAGCTTACCGAAACAATCTAAAATGCTGACTAAAGATTTTACCTTTGGTGTTGCTACTGCTGCTTTTCAAATTGAAGGGGCAAATACCACTGATGGTCGCCTACCCTCCATCTGGGATACTTTTTGCGCCACACCAGGTAAAGTGGTTAATGGTGATGACGGTTCATTAGCTTGCGACCACTACTATTTATGGGAAGAGGACATCGAACTCATCAGCAACCTTGGCGTTGATGCTTATCGTTTATCCATTGCTTGGCCAAGAATAATGGACAAACAAGGCCGGCCTAACGAGAAAGGCATTCATTTTTATCGTGAACTGCTCAGATCGCTGAAAATTAAAGGCATCAAAACCTTTGTCACACTTTACCACTGGGATTTACCTCAACACCTTGAAGACAATGGTGGCTGGGTGAATCGTGACACAGCTTACCGCTTTGTCGATTATGTAAATCTTGCCACACTGGAACTTGGCAAATGGGTGGATGCTTGGACTACCTTCAATGAACCATTTTGTTCTGCCATTCTTGGTTACGAATATGGCATTCACGCCCCTGGCTTGGCTTCTCCAAAATTTGGGCGACAAGCAGCTCATCACATATTATTAGCACATGGTTTAGCTCTGCCTATCATCCAACAAAACAGCCCTCAAAGTCAGGTCGGTATCGTATTGAATATGAATCGTACCTACGCGGCATCCGCGAAAAGTGAAGATCAGTTTGCGGCACTAGTACGAGAAACCTTAGATAATCAATTCTTCATTGAACCCTTACTCAATGGACAATATCCCAAGCTTTTAGAAAAACTCTTGCCAGAATATCTACCTACCGTACTGCCTGGCGACATGGAGATTATTTCACGTCCTATCGACTTTTTGGGCATGAACTTTTACACCTGCAACCACAATGAATACGACGAAAAGTCCTTATTCAAAGACGTTAAAAATCAGCAGGAAGTAGAATACACAGACATCGGTTGGGAGATTGCTCCTCATGCTTTCAGTGAGTTACTGATCAACCTAAACAAACAATATAATTTACCACCTATGTTTATTACCGAAAATGGTGCTGCTTGTGCAGATGAGATAATCAATGGCGAAGTAGATGACGATCAACGTGTACGCTATCTTAACAGCCACATTAATGCCGTTAACGATGCTATCGAAGCTGGAGTAGACATTCGAGGCTACTTTGCTTGGAGTCTAATGGATAACTTCGAATGGGCAGAAGGTTATAGTAAACGCTTTGGTTTGTGTTACGTCGATTATAAAACGCAAAAGCGAACCATTAAGCGAAGTGGGCATGCCTATAAGACATTGCTAGAAAGCCGAAACTAGATTCGGAATAAAAATTAAGCCCACTGACCAATACTCGATTTTGATGTTGATCAGCGGGCTTTTTTGTCTCTAAATAGAAGCTAGAAGTACTTTAAATTCCATTATGAGACCGTAGGGATTAAGCAGCTTCAAGATAAGTTGCTCGCTCAGCCTTCATTAGACTGTTAAGAGCCATCTCCATAAGCTTGTTTACACCTTCTGGTTGAGTGGTAAGTTGGTCTATCGCTACTTGAATTTGCTTAGCGTTTAGCTTTAAAGTATTCATAGTCTCTCTTTTGTTATTTAGTTTGTTTTTTGATCGGAACAAAATAAATTTAACGAAAGAGAGACGCTTATTAAAGCGCCGAGATACACTTTTGGGGACGGTATGGTTCACTTTTCAAAATCGTAGGTTTGATAAGGGAGGCACGACCTCTAGGGACGGTGTGTAGTTTGACTTTCCTACAGACGTAAAAAAGCCCTGACAGGATGTCCTATCAGGGCTTCTTATGTTTAAAGCTTGACGACGACCTACTCTCACATGGGATCTCCCACACTACCATCGGCGATGGCGCTTTTCA
>NZ_JBSWYU010000015.1:0-98470 GCF_056161265.1 Marinomonas sp. ABL3_031 | reverse complement strand
TAACTCAGTATAGAACGACCTAATGTATTTTTAAAAAACAAAGCTAAAAAAAAGAACCCCAGTGAAAATACTGGGGTTTATCGACACTCTGAGACGCCGTAGCGTCTTTTTTAATTTCAATATTAACCAGCCAATACTTATTAGCTACCTACGTAACTTAACATCACACCTGCCGCAACCGCTGAGCCGATTACACCTGCTACGTTTGGCCCCATTGCATGCATCAATAAGAAGTTTTGTTTGTTTGCTTCCAAACCAACTTTGTTAGCAACACGGGCTGCCATAGGCACTGCCGACACGCCTGCTGCACCAATCAGTGGGTTGATAGCATGCGAAGACATTCGATTTAGTACTTTTGCCATAATGACACCAGCAGCTGTTCCGATAGAGAAAGCAACCAAGCCCAAGGACAAAATACCAAGCGTCTCAAGGTTTAAGAAATCTTCAGAACTCATTTTCGAGCCCACACCCAAGCCAAGGAATATGGTGACAGTATTAATCAGAGCATTTTGTGCGGTATCGCTTAATCTGTCCACCACACCACACTCTTTCATCAGATTACCGAAACAAAACATGCCCAATAATGGCGCAGCAGAAGGTAGAAACATCGCAGCCAATACAGTTACCACAATTGGGAAGATGATTTTTTCTTTCTTCGAAACATGGCGTAACTGAACCATTTTAATAGCTCGCTCTTCCTGAGTAGTAAGCGCGCGCATAATAGGTGGCTGAATAAGCGGCACCAACGCCATATAAGAATAAGCCGCTACAGCAATAGCACCCAGCAATTCCGGCGCCAGTCGACTGGCCACAAAGATAGCTGTTGGCCCATCTGCTCCACCAATGATACCGATCGCGGCAGCATCAGCCAGAGTGAAATCCATGATACCGGTGGCACCAAGCAAAACGGCACCAATAACGGTAGCAAAAATACCAAACTGAGCAGCAGCCCCTAGCAATAAGGTCTTTGGGTTTGCCAACATTGGGCCAAAATCCGTCATGGCCCCCACACCCATAAAGATAAGCAATGGAAATAGTCCTGTCTCAATACCGCCATGGTAAATATAGTACTGTAGACCACCAGGGGAAATCATATGGCCCGCAGCATCATATATTGGCGCCGCAGCAAAGCCCGCCCCTGGAATATTGACAAAAATTGTACCTATACCAATAGGTAATAATAGTAGAGGTTCGAAGCCCTTTTTAATTGCAAGATAGATAAGTAACAAACCCACGCACATCATAACAGCTTGACCCAATTCAAGCTGATAGATACCCGTATCGTAGTATAGATTTAATAGTTTTTGTTCCATTCGGTTAGACCCTTTTATTCCTGCAACTAGATTAAAGTGATAGCAATGCTTGCCCAACTTGCACAGCATCACCTTCTTTAACGTGGATAGAGCCTACTACACCGGATTTCGGTGCCGATATCTCGGTTTCCATCTTCATCGCCTCAAGAATCATGATGGTCTCACCTTCCTGAACTTGTTGACCTAGTTTAACCAGCACTTTGAATATGTTGCCAGCCAATGGTGCCGGTACATCTTCACCACCGCTAGGGGCCGCCGCTGCTACTGGTGCAGTTGGCACTGAGGATGAAGCAGCAGATACAGGTTGAATTTGACTAATATCGCCACCCTCTGCAACTTCAACAACATAGCTTTGACCAGAAACACTTACCGTATAAACAGCAGGACCTTCGGATTTAGAGGAAGCTTCGACCAACTCCTGCCCCGTTGGCACTGGCTCAAAGGCATCTGCATTGCCTCGATTTTCAAGGAACTTCAATCCTATTTGCGGGAACAAGGCATAAGTCAAAACATCATCAATCACGTCATTGGAGAGTTTGACCTGCTTTTCTTTCGCCAAATCTTGCAGCTCTTGAGTCAGTTTTTCTACCTCTGGCTCAAGCAAATCGGCTGGACGACAGGTAATGGGCTCAGCACCATCCAATACTCTTTGCTGCAGCTCTTTATTGAATTCAGCAGGCGCAGCACCGTATTCACCTTTCAATATGCCAGCTGTTTCTTTTGAAATAGACTTGTAACGCTCACCAGTCAGTACATTCAATACCGCTTGCGTACCTACAATTTGAGAAGTCGGCGTCACCAAAGGAATCAAACCAAGGTCTTCACGCACCTTAGGAATCTCTTTTAACACATCATCAAACTTATCTGCAGCACCTTGCTCTTTCAGCTGGTTCTCCATATTAGTCAACATGCCGCCGGGAACTTGAGCAATCAAAATACGAGAATCTGTACCACGCAGAGAGCCTTCAAACTTAGCGTATTTCTTACGCACCTCGCGAAAGTAGGCCGCTATATCTTCGAGCAACTCAAGATCCAAGCCAGTATCACGATCTGTTCCTTGCAGTGCGGCGACAACAGATTCTGTAGAAGAATGCCCATACGTCATCGACATGGATGAAATCGCGGTATCAACTCTATCAATGCCCGCTTCGATTGACTTAAGAATGGTCATATCAGACAAACCCGAGGTAGCATGCGCATGCAACTGAACTTCGAGATCCGTTTGCTCTTTTAAGAGCGACACCAAGTCAAAAGCATCATATGGCGTCAAAATACCAGACATATCTTTAATAGCAATGGAATCAGCCCCCATATCTTCTAGGACTTTCGCGTAATCCACCCAGTTTTGAGTAGTATGTACAGGGCTCTTAGTGTAAGAAATGGTACCCTGAGCGTGTTTGCCCACTTCTTTTACCGACTTAATAGCCTGCTCAAGATTGCGAGGATCGTTCATCGCATCAAAAATACGAAATACATCCACACCATTTACAGCAGCGCGCTCTACAAACTTTGCCACAACATCATCGGCGTAATGGCGATAACCTAATAAATTCTGTCCACGCAACAACATTTGCTGCGGCGTATTTGGCATCACCTTTTTCAGCTCACGAATACGATCCCATGGATCTTCACCAATAAAACGTATACAAGAATCAAAGGTTGCGCCACCCCATGACTCTAATGACCAAAAGCCTACTCTATCGAGCTTTTCAGCAATAGGAAGCATGTCGTCAATTCGCAGACGAGTGGCAAATAAAGATTGATGAGCATCACGTAACACGACGTCCGTAATACCAAGAGGTTGCTTAGTTGTTGTCATAGGTCCAGCCTCTGCAATGTTATGCGTTAAATAGAAAAATTATTTGTTTCTGTGTTGGTGAATAGCGGCAGTAATGGCCGCTGCAATTTGCGGATCAACAGGATGATTTGCAGCCACCGTATTTGGTAAACTGCTCGCTGTCGCAACAGCAATTTCAGGAAAAACCTTATTAATTAACATCGACATATAACTGGTCGCAAAAATAAGCACAATAAGAAACAGAAATACAAATCCCATTCCAAGCACCATCAAACCAACACCATCACTTACCAATTCGTTCATTATCCAACCCTTATTTGCACGAATTATTGCCTTGTTTACCGGCAGCGAATGTGATCATATTCATTTTTTGAACAGATCCTACTTAACAAGTTGATTATTTTTATCATAAACCAGAACAGTTTCATATTTTTTTTGCATAACAGTTAGACTTATTTCGTGAACAACTCCCTCAAAAAAGAGCAAAATTTGCATCACATAAACACTCACCCACCCATCACACTTGCAGTTGCACCAATGGAAGGTGTAATGGACCATACAATGAGAGCATTATTATCAAAAATCGGTGGCATGGATTTTTTGGTATCAGAATTTGTTCGCGTGACTCAGTACCCCATCCCAGTAACCAGCTTCAAAAAACAAATCCCTGAAAATAACCATAGAGCAAAAACAGCCCACCATCATCCTGTACACACTCAATTGTTAGGCAGCCAACCAGAGCTGATGGCAGAAAGTGCACATAATGCCGTTTTAGCTGGCGCCAAACACATTGACGTTAACTTTGGTTGCCCCGCAAAACGCGTGAACGGTCATGGCGGAGGCTCCGTTTTATTACAAAACCCAGACATCCTTTTTCGTATAATGTATGCCATTCGTCAACAACTACCGCCAGAAGTCCCTGTCACAGCGAAAATCCGCTTGGGTTTTGAAGACGAAGAACAGCTTTTTGACAATGTTGCAGCAATAGAAAGTGCAGGCACATCAGCACTCACAGTGCACGGCAGAACCAAGAAAGATGGTTACAAACCACCTGCCAGATGGGAAAAAATTGGCAAAATACAAGACCAGACAAAAATGCGCGTTATCGCCAACGGTGACATCACGGATCTCGTCAGCCTCAAAAGATGTCAAAGCATAACTGGCTGCACAGACTTTATGATTGGTCGAGGCTCTTTAAGTAACCCTTTTGTTTTTCAGGAACTTAGAGCAGGCTTGGAAGGTAAACCAAACAGCAACAAAGATACCTTATTGAAAGCTTTGTTTACCGAATACATTCACAGCTTACAACAAGAATACGACGAAGTTGCCACACTAGGCAGGCTAAAACAATGGTGCGCTCATTTACGCCAAGAATTCACTAGCATACAAACCCACCTACAAACACTGCGTCAAAGTAAAAGTGTTTCAGAGTTTTCAGAGAAACTCTCTGTAAGCTTAAGAGACTAGCATAGACACGATACTAGAATATTCCCAATCAGCCCAACAAACTGTAATTAGCAAGCTATTGATATATAGCAATAAAAAAAGAAGAGTCCTAAGAGAGGAAGTAATGGCGCATCCCGAGCGCGCCATAGTTTCTGCACAGATTCCTCTGCAGACCTTGTCAGTCCTACGTTTTAGCTACACAGCCTCGTCAGGCTGTAGACAGGACTGTAGACAATTATGTACCAAGTCAGCTCTTCACTACGCTACACCTACGTCAGAAATGGCGTTTACTACTTCAGCCGCTTTGTCCCTAAAGACCTTCAAAAGCATTATCGCTCTGACAGACTTGTACAGAGCCTCCGTACTCGTTCACCTGCAAAGGCAAAACAAGCGGCTTCATTGCTTGCATCTCGCTTGGATGAATATTGGTTAGACCTTCGGTTGCGCAATAGCTCGCCATTGTTTCAAGACAAGTTTCTGGAATCGCCCATAAAGGTGCTGAGCAGTGCGCCGTTACTGTCAGAAGCAAAGCAACTGTATTTGGATTTGAAGGGCGCAGGTCGCTCTAAAGTGTTCGTACAGTCCACAGAAAGAACCGTGTCCTACTTAATCCAATGCCATGGTGACCGCTCAATTGATGCATATGTTGGCGGCGATTCCTCTGCATTCAGGTCTTGGTTGATTGATAGAGGGCTTAGCTCTAGCTCTGTTAAACGTGCGTTTAGCATTATTAAAGCAATCATCAACTTGCTATTGGTGAGCTAGGCTTGGACATCCGAAATGTCTTCACTGGCATCTACCTACCTGATACTGGCGATAGTCAAAGGCGTTCGGCGATTGCGGGGAGCAACTTGGCTTTGATTCAACAGGCGTGCATGTCGTTAGACGACGATATGCGTTGGTTGGTAGCGCTTTTGAGTGACACAGGTATGAGGTTGGGTGAGGGCGCTGGACTGCTTGTAGAGGACATCAACCTTGAATCTGAGATACCACACGTATCAATCGCTCCTCACGCCCATCGTTCTTTGAAAACAGCGTCCAGTAGACGAACAGTTCCTCTGGTTGGAGCGTCATTGTGGGCGGCGCAGAGAATCGTCAGTTCTCAGCGCACAGGTTTCTGCTTTCCACGCTATAACCGCCAATCAACAACGAACACCAATAGCGCCAGTGCCGCATTGAACAAGTGGTTAAAAACCGTGTGTCGTGAGCAAATTGTGATTCACGGATTGCGCCATGGCATGCGTGACCGATTGAGGGCTGTGGAAGCACCGTTAGAGATGATTGACCAGATTGGTGGGTGGTCGTTAAAGAGTGTAGGGCAGAGCTACGGAGACGGTTACAGCGTAGAGCATTGTCACGCTTGGCTTAGAAAAGTCGTCCTGTCTACAGCCTGACGAGGCTGTGTAGCTAAAATGTAGGACTGACAAGGTCTGCAGAGGAATCTGTGCAGAAACTATGGCGCGCTCGGGAGGTAACTTAACCTCATCAGAGCCTTCTGTAAGCGCCATATAGGCTTGTCAGCCCACCAAATCAAAGACTTACATAGCCCTGGTTCACTGACAAGGGAGCTGGATTGTCTACACTTTCTACAACACCTGCCCAGATTCAGCGCTGATGGCTGTCTAGGGCACCATAGAGGCTAGCCAGACCTGCCCAAGCACGAATCAATTTAGCGCTGTGATGGCTGTGTAGCGGCTTCATAGGGTACGGGGGAAGGCTTTGCAGTGTTTTGGATGTTGATGTACCAGCCCAGATACATCAGAGGGCTATTTTAGGCTTCTAAGCTGGGCAGTGTGTGAGCCTAAACAGGTGCTATATAGCCTGTGCTGGTCTATGCTGGAACTGTCTACTAGGATAATTAGTAATGCCAGAATATTAACTATAGCATCTACAAATTATGCTTAAAATATACATATCACTCAGGAGGTTTCGAAATATCTAAGCGGTTTGAAAGCCTTGTTGCAACAAGATAAAATCCCGCTGAATTCAAATGACGACCATCATACAATCCAAACGAATCCTCTTTCTTGAAGAGACCTTCGATAAAATAAACTTGATTTAAACCACTGTCATTGGCACTTTTAACTGCTCGCTGAGCGAACAAGTCCTTCTCTCGTTGTATTTCCTCCCTTCCAGTATTATAGAAAGTCCCCAGTACATAGATTGGTGTATGAGGAAGCTTGGAACTTATTCTTTCGATAACGTAAGGCAAAGAAATCTGATAGCTTCTAGCATCAGGGTTTGCCCAGTAATCCAGGACAATATAATCTGGGTTTAGACTTATCATGTAATCTATTATCTCCATATGGCCAATACCCGACCCAGCGAAGCCAAGATTAACAAAATTAACATTAGAAAGCCTGCTGAAGATTGCAGGGTATGTCATGCCTGAATTACTCGCACAACATCCTTGCGTAATACTAGATCCATAAAAAGCAACTAGAGGTCTTGCTTCTTTTTCAGGAGATTTTAGTATTACTGAGTCACGGTCTAAATATAGTCTAACATCTGATACGGCACCCCAAACTGGCAGATAGATCTCAATATCGGCATATTCTTTAATGCTAGAAACATCTGCATCGAAAGATATCATATCTTTATTTGCGGCGGCGCTTAGTTGATAACTTTCATTTATATACAAATCCACACCATTGCTAGACATTATTCCGTGTTCAGATCTTGGTGTAATTACTTTAGCCTCAAAATGAATTTTTTTGGAATTTGTTGAGAATGATATAATTCCACCTGAGAGGTGACGACCATATCGAAAAATGCGGCCACCAACATCGCTTCCAATTGTTTTTTCGATAGATTCAGGGAGCCGACTGAACGTGTTGCTATCAGCATGAGAGATAACTCCTGAGAATTTTAAGTCATCATTTGAAACAATCCTAAGAGAATTATCTGTAGCATTACCGTTTGACCAGACTTTCGGAGTGATCGATTCTAGTGAGGATGCTAATGATTCGTTGTAATAAATCTCCCGCTCCGAATATATTTTTCCCAAATAAAATATAAGCAATAATAGCAAAAATAGAACTACCAACTTAAAATTAAACATTCTACCAAACAATTTATTATACAAAAAATTCTCCAGACAAAATAATGTAGATCTTTAGGATTAGGTATCCTGTTTACTTAATCTTAGGGAAAGTACTTTAAAGTATTTTTATCAATAGTAAAGCTTATATCTCCTTATAATCGTTATCGTCTAGAGTCTATCGCATTCTTGTAAATTCTTTAGACATGAACTTGTTCATAATTTGACCTCCCCCCCGAAATAGACGCCAAAACAACGATGAGATTTCCATTACGATGTAACGAGGAGATCTCACATGAAGAAGCGATATACCGAAGAGCAAATTATCAAGGCCATTGACCTTTCCCCTAAGTTCGCACCATCACATTGATGAGGTCTGCTTATCTTAGGCTGCCTGTTTTGCAAACTCCACGGGCGGTAGATATCCCAGTGAACTATGCGGCCGGTTGTAGTGGTGCCTCCATTGGCCAATAGCTGTCTCGGCTTCCTCGATGGACCTAAACCAGTGCTATGCCACTGCCGGACGGTGAATGTTTAGATGTGTACACCCTAGTGCTGTGAAGCCTGCGTTGCTTTAGAGGAATATACCTTTCCATTCATCAACAACCTGTTCCCTGTATTGATGCATAGCGTTATGGACAATAGCGCCATTGTTCGGTGTACAGGCAAAAGCATCGTGGACATTGATGATAGGTACAGTCTCTTCCATTGCCCACTTAAACATCTTTAGCGCAATTTCACCCTCAAGATACTGCAAGCGAGTACCGACGTTATTCAGCAAAAGCTGGTAACTATTCAGCCAAGGAACTACTTCCTTAAAACCGTCTGTGATTGCGTCAACGAGTTCACTGGAAGCGATGCTTTTCAACGTCCACTTTATTTTGCCAATGGCAGAGGGTGTTGAAGCGCCCAGTAGCGGAACGAATACACGTTTCACTGTTGCTCTATCGCTTCCAACTAATTGAGCGACTTCTGAGTAGGGGGCGTCTGGTAGTGGCTGGTTCAACAGCATTGACAGCATCGTTAGGTGATTTGATGAAAAGTCTACCTCTGCCACCTTTCGCCCATTGAGCAATGTCTGGGTTCGTAAAGGTATTCGCCTATTCGTGATGTTCTGATATGGCGTATACACACGCCCTGACGTGTGCGGTATTGCTCCAAGCCTTCTCACTGTTGGTGCTTTGAATGCCCAAGAACTAGAACGCATAAACTCGTTATACGCACGTAACGTTCGTTCCTTGGCTTCCCAGTCGCCTTCCCATGGAGCTACGTTATCTTCGTACACATAGGCGTCATAGTTGTCAAAGTCGCCCAACGTGCTGTAAAGCATGTCGCAGTAGGCGCTGATAAGCTTGGGCTTCGGATAGTACTGTGCGGCCTTGGACATCTCTGGATAAGTTTTATGCCTAAATCCAGCCCTAGTGAGACTGCATAATTCCAATGAACAGAGTGCGTCAGTGATATTTTCAATATGCCTTCTGCTAAGCCCAATCCTAGCAAGGTAGCTATCCTTTTTGATTCGTGTTGTGAGTGCTAAGTGCTGATGATGGAAGGCCGCCAGTATCAACGAAGCTATAATGCGGCGGACACTAAGCAGTTGGTCAGCTTTGTATTGGTTGCTAGCAAATGCCTCATCTCGTACAGCCTCTACTAAATCGTTCATCGCTTCGGTTTTGCTAGGTAGGCTGACCTGCAAAGGGGGCATGGATTGGTCAATGTCAGGAATGCCAGCCTTGATAATTAAGTCTGCCAGTTCCCTTGAGTTGGCTTGTTGTTCAGTATCTAGAGACATAATTTCCGCTGGCTAAAAAGGTCATGCAAAAAATAGCATAACAGCGCCCGACAGCGCCTGAGGTGGACGTTGAAGGTCAATGGCAGGGGTAACCATAAATAACGCCTGACAGCCCGTTACAGCGCCACTTGAGGCCGCTCATTGTCAAACCGTGGCTATTTGAATCGGCATAAGCACAGCCAATAAATGGTTGTATCCGGTAAAGCGGATGTTGAAGCATAAACACCGTAAATTACGACCTATCAGTACCTATATCCATCCACCTACTTCTGTTATTTCAACTCGTCTTCGTAGTTGGGTAGGTTCTGAGTTTCTCCAGAATCACCCTCTGATGTATCTGGGCTGGTACATCAACATCCAAAACACTGCAAAGCCTTCCCCCGTACCCTATGAAGCCGCTACACAGCCATAAGCGCTGAATCTGGGCAGGTGTTGTAGAAAGTGTAGACAATCCAGCTCCCTTGTCAGTGAACCAGGGCTATGTAAGTCTTTGATTTGGTGGGCTGACAAGCCTATATGGCGCTTACAGAAGGCTCTGATGAGGTTAAGTTACCTCCGAGAGGATTCGAACCTCTGACCGCTCGGTTCGTAGCCGAGTACTCTATCCAGCTGAGCTACGGATGCGTAACTACTGTTTGATATTAAAATGGCGCATCCGAGAGGATTCGAACCTCTGACCGCTCGGTTCGTAGCCGAGTACTCTATCCAGCTGAGCTACGGATGCGTATTGAAATATCTAGAATGATTGTACAACCATTTTGCAGAATGTGTGAATTAAAGTGGCGCATCCGAGAGGATTCGAACCTCTGACCGCTCGGTTCGTAGCCGAGTACTCTATCCAGCTGAGCTACGGATGCGTAACTTAAATCCCCAACCTTACAACTCAGAAAGGATAGCTTCTGAAAGGTTGCCTTGCATGGCGGAGAGTGAGGGATTCGAACCCTCGATGAGTGTTAACCCATACTCCCTTAGCAGGGGAGCGCCTTCGGCCACTCGGCCAACTCTCCAAACAAGTGCGGCGTAGTATATACTGCTTAATCGCCTTGTAAAGACTTTTGGGGAATTTTTTTTAAAAATTACTCTTCAGAATCATGTCCGTCTTGTTCTTTTTGAATTCGAAGATAAATTTCTTCACGGTGAACAGAAACGTCTTTAGGCGCATTAATGCCAATACGGACCTGATTACCTTTAACACCCAAAACGGTAACAGATACTTCGTCACCAACCATTAATGTTTCACCAACACGACGAGTTAAAATAAGCATAAGAATATCTCCCTGTTATTGCTGTATTCTCAAAATAATTTAGACATCACCTACAAGTTTGTAGGCAATTTCCTACAAGACATATTCTAGCCGCTCAATCAGGGTTTGACTATCGCAAAAAACAAGGATTATGTAGTCATTTGTTACGCTTCGCTAATACCTGCTGCCGAATCACTCAATTTGAAAGCAGAATGTAACGCACGTACCGCTAATTCCATGTATTTCTCATCAATAATGACTGACACCTTGATTTCCGAAGTAGAAATCAATTGGATATTAATAGATTCTTCTGCCAAAGCTTTAAACATGCTACTGGCAACGCCTGCATGGGAACGCATCCCCACACCAACAATCGATACTTTGGCAATCTTAGCATCAGACAAAACAGATTTTGCCCCTAGCTCTTCGGCAATCTTATGTAAGGTTTTCAAAGCCAACTCGTATTCATTACGATGCACAGTAAAAGTAAAATCCGTCGTACCATCTACAGAAACATTCTGTACAATCATATCCACTTCAACATTCGCATCACTGATTGGCCCAAGAATTCTTGAAGCCACACCTGGAATATCGGGAACGCCTTTCAACGTCAGTTTCGCTTCATCGCGATTAAATGCAATCCCAGAAACAGCCGCTTGCTCCATATCAAGTTCCCCATCAGTCGTAATCAATGTGCCTTCACCTTCAACAAAGCTGGACAGTACACGTAATGGCACTTGATACTTACCAGCAAATTCCACCGAACGAATTTGTAAGACTTTTGAGCCTAAACTCGCCATCTCCAACATTTCTTCGAAAGTAATTTTTTCCAAGCGGCGCGCGCTATCAACCACTCGAGGGTCAGTCGTATACACGCCATCTACATCAGTATATATCTGACACTCATCCGCTTTTAGCGAAGCTGCCAACGCCACCCCCGTCGTATCTGAGCCACCGCGTCCCAAGGTAGTAATATTGCCTAACTCATCCGCGCCCTGGAAACCGGCAACCACCAACACTTTGCCTTCAGCCAAATCCGCCTTCATGGCGTCGGTATCAATTTCTTGAATTCGCGCTTTACCATGTGCGCTGTCAGTTGTAATACGAACTTGAGAACCTGTGTATGAACGCGCAGCAATGCCTCGCTTCATTAACGCCATAGACAAGAGCGCAATCGTCACCTGCTCACCGGTTGACAGCAACACATCCATCTCGCGCGCATCAGGCGCCGCTTGAATGCTCTTTGCCAACTCAATCAACCGATTGGTTTCACCACTCATAGCCGAAACCACCACAACAATATCATCACCTTGTTGCTTGTGCCTCTGCACTCTATCCGCTACTGCTTCAATACGTTCTACGGTTCCTACAGAAGTACCGCCGTATTTTTGAACTAACAACGCCATCGTATATTCAACACCTATCAAAAGCCCATGACCGGGCAAGCCAAATTTTAAACTCTTTGCACCACCCAATCTGGGACAGCAGCCAAAGCAGCAGGCAGGCCATCCGGGTTATTACCACCCGCTTGCGCCATATCAGGACGCCCTCCACCCTTACCATCAACTAAAGGCGCGACCATTTTAATCAGATCTCCTGCTTTTACTTGCTTTGTCAGTTCTTTAGTGACACCAGCAATCAGACTAACCTTGTCATCATTTACCGCTGCCAACAAAATAACCGCTGACTCAAGCTTGCTCTTCAATTGATCCAACATATCACGTAGCGCTTTTGGATCCGCTTCCACTTGAGCGACTAATAACTTACCACCGTTAATATCGACCGCTTGGGAAGCCAAATCCGCTCCCGCCATAGCTGCCAACTTACCCTTAATAGCATCCAACTCTTTCTGTAGAGCACGAGCTTGATCATTCAGTGTGCTTACTTTATCTAGAACCGATTCTTTATTACCTTTCACCAGTGCAGCCACCTGCTGCAAAGTATTTTCAACAACACGGTTAGTTTCTACAGCAACCTTACCTGTCACCGCTTCAATACGACGAACACCGGCGGCGATACCACTTTCCGTGATGATCTTAAACAAACCAATATCGCCTGTGCGCTTAACGTGTGTACCACCACATAATTCAATGGAGTAGTCAGCCCCCATGGTCAATACACGCACTTGGCTATCGTATTTTTCACCGAACAGCGCCATCGCCCCTTTCGCTTTAGCCGCCTCAATGTCCATAATATCGGTCTCAACAGCGCGATTTAGACGAATCTGCTCGTTAACCATATCTTCAATCTGCTCAATCTCAGCGGCAGTCACTCCTTCAAAATGAGAGAAGTCAAAGCGCAAACGCTCAGCGTCCACTAAAGAACCTTTCTGAACTACATGGTCACCAAGAACACGACGTAAAGCCTCGTGCATTAAATGTGTTGCAGAGTGGTTCAATGTCGTCGCTTGACGCATAGAACGATCCACTTGAGCCGTTACCTTATCACCAACCGATAAAGTGCCTTCTTTTAATTCACCATGATGCAGATGTGCTTTATCTTGCTTGGTCGTGTTGCTAACTTTAAAAGCCACGCCACCACGCAACCAACCTTGATCCCCAACTTGACCACCAGACTCGCCATAAAAAGGTGTATTATTAAGCACCACAACCGCCTGTTGGCCAACAGCCAAGGTTTGTACAGGTTGACCATCCAACAAAATGGATTCAACTTGACACTCATCTTCCAGCTTATCGTAACCAGTAAATTCCGTTTCAGCGTCAAGACTCATACTGCCTGACATGTCCATACTAAAATTACTGGCAGAACGTGCACGTGCTCGTTGCGCTTCCATTGCCGCCTCAAAACCAGCTTCATCGATTTCTAAATCGTTTTCACGAGCAACATCATTGGTTAAGTCTGCAGGGAAACCGTAAGTATCGTAAAGTTTAAAAACCGTCTCGCCAGACAAGACTTTATCATCCCCCAATTGCGCGATGGCTTCTTCCAGAATACGCATACCTTGGTCTAAGGTTTTCGCAAACTGCTCTTCTTCTTTTAACAAGATAGAAGTCACACGATCTTTTAGCTTACGCAATTCGGGGTAAGCATCTCCCATTTCGACATCTAATGCCGCAACTAACTTATGAAAGAAAGGCTTAGTTTGACCTAACTTGTTACCGTGACGGACTGCACGTCGAATGATACGGCGCAACACATAACCTCGGCCTTCATTCGATGGCACAACACCATCTACAATCATGAAAGAACAAGAGCGGATGTGGTCTGCAATAACGCGTAAAGATTGCGCTTCCAAGTCCTTTGTACCAACAACGTCAGCTGAGGCCTTGATTAGATTTTGAAATAAATCTATCTCGTAGTTACTGTGCACACCTTGCAAAATCGCCGCAATACGCTCCAACCCCATACCCGTATCAACAGAAGGTTTAGGAAGTGGCGACATGTCGCCGTTTGCTGATCGGTTAAATTGCATGAAGACGACATTCCAGATTTCGATAAAACGATCGCCGTCTTCTTCGGGTGATCCTGGTGGCCCACCCCAAATGTGTTCACCATGATCATAGAAAACTTCAGAACAAGGACCACACGGCCCTGTATCGCCCATTGCCCAGAAGTTATCAGACTGATAACGACCACCTTTATTATCACCGATACGGATAATTTTTTCGGTTGGCAAACCTATTTGCTTATGCCAGATATCAAAAGCTTCATCATCGTCTGCGTAAACGGTTACCAATAACTTCTCAGTCGGCAGTTTTAATACCTGAGTTAAAAACTCCCAAGCGTAACCAATGGCTTCTTTTTTGAAGTAATCACCAAAACTGAAGTTACCCAACATCTCAAAGAAAGTATGGTGACGGGCGGTATAACCAACATTCTCTAAGTCATTGTGCTTACCACCAGCACGCACACAACGCTGTGATGTGGTCGCTCGTGTGTAAGAACGAACATCATCCCCTAAAAAAACATCTTTAAACTGCACCATACCTGCGTTGGTAAACAGCAAAGTTGGATCATTACCTGGAATCAGCGAGCTGGATTCCACTATCTGGTGCTGCTTACTTTCAAAGTAAGACAAAAACGACTGGCGTAACTCAGAACTCTTCATAATGGGGTGAGTCTCTATCTCTATATTTCTGGGCAAATTAGGGCTGCGAAAGCCGCGAATAAGTAAGATGCGACTATGATGCAACGAAAAGCACAAAATAGTACACGCAAAGGGTAGGTATTTTCAAAAGAAACCGCAGGAATTTTAAGCTTATTTTGTGTAATTACTGAACACACCCTGCTTTTATTATGAAAACCAGGGGGCGACATTGATATGGAATTGACTATTTAGAAGTATGGTAACGATATTTTGGACGTGAGGTCATGCGAGTCACCACCTCATATCCGATTGTGCCCGCATAATCCGCAATTTCTTCTACTGGCACATCCCCGCCCCATAAAACCACCTCTTGACCGAGCTCCATAACCAAGTCAGAGTCATTAGGTAAACGAATCGTGATCATATCCATAGAAACACGTCCCGCTAAATACCCAGCCTCACCAGCAATAAGGACGGGCGCACCATTTTCCGTTACCCGTGGGTAGCCATCTCCGTAACCAACCGCAACGGTGGCCAACTGGTGCGCTTGCTCAGCTTGATAGGTACGCCCGTAACCCACTTGATCGCCCTTTTGTAAATGACGAACCGAGATAATCTTTGATGACAAGGTCATCGCTGGTTTCAGCCCAAGCTGTGCACCGGTTACCCCCGCAAAAGGCGAGATACCGTAGAGCATGATACCCGGACGAATCCAACCACCTTCAGGCACAGACCATTTCATAATGGCTGCTGAATTCGCCACACTGGCATCAATATCACCGATATCACGATGCGCACTTTCAAAATATGCCAACTGCTCCATCGTCGTCAGATCAGATAAATCATCGGCACAAGAGAAGTGTGTCATCAGTAAAACTTCTTCCACCAAACCACTTTGTCGCAAGCATGTTACTAAGTCCTTGGCAGCCGTTTTGTCGACTCCCAAGCGATGCATCCCTGAATCCAACTTAACGAACACCTTGCCAATCTTTGACTGACTTTCCAGTAAGCCAACCAATTGCTGCTCATTTTCAATAGCAGACCAAAAGCCATATTCTTCGCATAGCTGCCATTCAGAGGACTCAAACACACCCTCAAGCAACACAATAGGTGATTCAATACCGGCTTCTCTTAACTCGATGGCTTCTTCGATCGCCGCCACCGCAAAGGCATCCACATCCTGATCCAAATGCTGAGCCACTGGCACAGCACCATGCCCATAAGCATTACTCTTCACTACAGCAAAAGCCTGACAACTTGGTTGAAGCTTTTTAGCAAACTGGTAATTAAATAAAATTGCATCCAAATCGATGCTAGCAACTAACGGCCTAGCCATAGATATTCCTTACTACTTATAACGCGCAATAGACAAATCAGACGAATCAATTTGCACTTGACTACCCGCCATAATATCCGCAATCACAGCCGCAGAACCACAACTCATGGTCCAACCCAATGTTCCGTGTCCAGTATTAAGATATAAGCCAGCTACATTTGTCGCCCCGATCACAGGTGTACCATCCGGTGTCATCGGACGTAATCCCGTCCAATATTCAGCTTCGGACAACTGACAACCTTGGCCAAATAAATCCCCCACTACATGGCTGATGGTTTCAGTACGCGACTTTGGTAGATCAAGGTTATAACCCGTCAATTCTGCTGTACCCGCTGCTCGAATACGATCACCAAGACGAGTCACAGCTACTTTATAGGTTTCATCCATAACCGTTGAAACAGGTGCATACTGGGTATTGGTAACAGGTACGGTCAGGGAGTAACCTTTAACTGGGTAAACTGGAATATCAACATCGCAAGCTTTCAAGAGCTCTTTTGAATAGCTTCCCAAACTCACCAAAACATGGTCAAACGACTGCAAACCATTTTGGGTAATAACCCCACGAATTTTACCAGACTCAATGAACAAAGACTGGATGCCCGTATTGAACTGAAAAGTAACACCTAAAGCCTCACACTGCTCCTTTAAAGATTGGCAAAACAAATAACAGTCGCCCGTTTCATCTCCGGTTAAACGAAGACCGCCTTTGAACTTATTAATGACAGGAGCTAAACCAGGTTCAGCTTCAACAATTTGCTCGGGCGTCAACATCTGGTGCGGTACGTTTAAAGCTTGCAAAACCTTAATATCTTTAGCTGCCGCTTCCACTTGCTCTTCTTTGCGAAACAACTGCAAAGTACCGCCTTGACCATCATCGTAACGAAAGCCAAGATCCTTACGCAGTTCAACAAACTGATCACGGCTATATTCAGCAAGCGCCATCATGCGAGATTTATTGATGTTGTATGCTCCCTCAGTACATTGAGACAACATTTTCCCCATCCACAACAGCTTTTTCACCTCTGGTTCTGGGCTAATCTTCAATGGAGCGTGTTTTTGCATCAACCACTTTATTGCTTTCAAGGGAACACCAGGCGCAGCCCAAGGCGCTGAATAACCTGGAGAAATTTGTCCAGCATTGGCAAAGCTGGTTTCCAAGGCCACTCCTGGTTGACGATCAATAACCGTGACAGAAAAGCCTTTTTTGACCAAATAATAAGCAGACGTTAAACCCACAACCCCAGCGCCCAGCACGCACACTTGCATAAAAACCCCAACCCCAACGATAATAAGTGATTTAAACTATAATCACACACAAAAATAAGTTTTATTATCTTTATTTTGATCCATATATAGATAATTAATCCTGAAAAAATAAATTAATCAGTAATTAATTCTTTTTAAAATTTTTTTAGAAGTAGCTTACAATGACACAATAACCAAAAGTCGAAGAAACCATTATGAAAGATCAACCGCTATCTACTTACGATCACGCTTTATTACTACTTAACCAAAGAGAGCACTCCTGCTCAGAAGTACGGTATAAACTTAAATCGAAAGGCCATTCGGATGAGAACATTACAAAGGTGATCGAAGAGTTGACGACACTAAACTATCTCAATGATGAGCGTTTTGCCGAGGTATACATTAGGAGTAAAGCCAATCGAGGTTTTGGTCCTAATCGACTTTATCAAGAACTCCAACAAAAAGGTCTTGCTGGAGAGGTTATCAAATCCTCTCTAAACTCAGCTGAAATTGACTGGTTTGCAGCGGCCCGCGAACTCAAACTCAGTAAATTTGGTTCTGCGCCCGCTGAGGACTTTAAACAAAAATCAAAACAGATGCGCCACCTTCAATACAAAGGCTTCAATTACGATCACATCCAGTACGCCTTAGCAAATGACCAAGACGAAGAATACTAAAATTTAAATACTATCCTCCCCAGCCATAATGGCATTGAGATATTTTTCTTCCATCTCTACGTAATTTTTCTGAACCGCTGCTACCTTACTCTCTAAATCATCCACTTTCTTACGTAGCCTTGTGTACTCTTCAGTCTGCGCCTGCCCATCATACAACTGACTGATCAAGCGCTTACGTTCTTCTTCTAGTTCATCATTGATTTCACGAAGATTTTCTAATTCTTCCAATTCTTTCTCAAGCAATAAGTCACTATCTTGAAACTCAGGACTGAACAAGTCTTCAGGACGTTCTAATTTATGCTCTAGGTTTTCACGCAAAACGCGCGCTTTTTCCAAATCGCGCTCCAACACTTCCACATACAATTCAGATTCATTAACCATTTCTCTCAGCTCTTTTATCTTTCCGACTTGCTTGGTAGCAAAAGCATCAGATGACTCGGTTAAGCCTCCCTGGGATAACAAATCTTCCATATTACTCATGGTATCTAATTCTTCATTAACAACACTGTAAAAGTCGCCATTTCTCACCTCACCAATGCTAACCAGCTCTGCTGATTTTTTCGCTAAGGCTTCATCTTTTTTCGCTAGATCAATATTTAAGTTGTGTTTAATATTTTGCAGATTTTCCAGCTTGGCTTCCAAACGCTTAATGACGTGGCCACTTTCTAACAATGACTTTTCTAGACGAGCCATGGCAATGTCATATTCACCAATATGACCTTCGTGGTCATTGTCTTTAACTTCTCGCATTTGTGCTTTTAAATCTTCGATGATGATTTTTTGATTTGCAGCAAGCTGTTTAAGATCAGCTACCTTGTCACCCATTTCCGTTCCAACAGAATCTAAGAAACCAGAATCATCCACACTACCAATAAAGTCTTCCAAGGCTGTGAGGTATTCAGGTGCAACATTGGTTTCCTTCACTTCATCCAAATGGTGTTTCAAGCGCTCAGCTAACTCAAACATACTGGCAATTTCAGCCCGTAAAAGCCCCAAAGATTCATCCAATTCAGCCTCTTTCGCTAACTGACTTTGCAACTTATCTAACTGAGCATTTAAATCCTCCGTCACGTTAACCTGACTAAATACCTTATCGCCAGTACGTTGCAACACTTTATTAAGCTCACGCAAAACCGACTGATTAACCTTTAGCGATTTTAATAAGGCATCAATTTCTTGAGCTTTATCAATTTTATCGAGAATTTTCTTAAATGCTTGCAACAACTCCATCACATTGTGGTTATCGATACCTTGTTCAAGGATTTGTATTTCCACATCAATGAAGATAGACCAGCAAGCAAGTGATGCTCTGCCTTGGAAATCCTCTTTAGCCAATTCTTGTAACAACTGAGCACAGATGGCTTTCTGTTTTCGCAATAATGCCAACCACTTTTCATTATCTGAATCTTGTTGAACTAGCTCTCCTTGGACGTTTGTCTTATTACCAGCCTCCCCCGTATCAGAAGCGTCTTTTAAGTCCTTTTTGAGCGACAAATACCGCAATACCAAGACGACCAAACTCATGGTAAATACGCTACAGGCTGCAATTAAACCCCACTGCCATATCAACATAGTCTACTCGCTCCACCCTTTCGTCCATAAAACCTAATAACAATACTATTATCAATAATAGAAGCTTCTCACCCAAGACTCCATTAAACCTACATTTCTTAACCCATCTACAGCAAAAAACAAAAAAGCAGACCTTTGGCCTGCTTTCGTTTAATGGGGCATCAAAATGATATGAAATTAAAAATCCAGCTGTTCCGTTTCTTCAGCCTCAGTTGAAGTATCTGCTTTAGAGCTCTTAGGCAATAGGGCTTCACGAATTTTTGCTTCAATTTCTTCCGCAATTTCAGGATTTTCACTTAGGAACTGAGCCGCATTCGCTTTACCTTGACCTATTTTATTACCGCCGTAGGCGTACCAAGCACCCGATTTATCGATTAGACCTTGCTTAACACCCAAATCAATCACTTCACCCATTCGGTAAATGCCCGCACCGTACATGATTTGGAACTCTGTTTGTTTGAATGGAGGAGAAATCTTATTTTTCACCACTTTCACACGGGTTTCATTACCAATGACTTCGTCACCTTGTTTCACCGATCCAATACGACGGATATCCAGACGAACTGAAGAGTAGAACTTAAGTGCATTACCGCCAGTAGTGGTTTCAGGGGAACCAAACATGACACCAATCTTCATACGAATTTGGTTAATGAACACCACCAAACAATTCGCGTTCTTAATGGAGCCGGTTAACTTACGCATCGCTTGTGATAGCAAACGCGCCTGAACACCCACCGATGAACTGCCCATTTCCCCTTCAATTTCTGACTTAGGCACCAAAGCGGCAACCGAGTCAACGATAACCACGTCAACGCTGTTTGAACGCACCAACATGTCCACGATTTCCAATGCTTGCTCACCTGTATCTGGCTGAGAAATCAATAATTCTTCAAGATTAACGCCCAGCTTCTCTGCATAAGAAGGATCCAAGGCATGTTCAGCATCAATAAAAGCACAGGTTTTACCCTGCTTTTGTGCTTCAGCAATAACACTCAGGGTTAAAGTAGTTTTACCAGAAGACTCAGGTCCATAAATTTCACAGATACGACCATAAGGTAAACCACCAGCACCCAGCGCGATATCAAGGCCCAAGGAGCCAGTTGATACTGTCTCAATATCCAGCTTAGTGCCTTCACCCATTTTCATGATGGCACCTTTACCAAACTGACGCTCAATCTGAGACAGCGCAGCGTCTAGCGCTTTTTTCTTGTTATCTGCAATAGATGACATAGTGGAATCCTTAAAACTTAGTGTTCAACTTCAATGTTGCTAACTCTAGCGCTTTTTTTGAGTAAGCTCAAGAAAATACTGTATAAAAAAACAGTAGTATTATTTAGCGCTATTTAAACGCGCTTTCACCCCGCGCAAAGCTTCTAAAACTGTGGCCTCACGGATCGCTTTGCGATCACCATCAAACTGAAAACGCATCACATGCGCATCACTCTTTGGCAACTGCCAACCTATGTAGACACATCCAACAGGCTTTTCAGGCGTACCGCCATTTGGCCCTGCTACCCCACTCACAGCAACCGCAACATCCCCCCCCATTGCCAGTGCGCCAGCACACATTTGCTGAACCGTTTGCTCTGACACTGCACCGTACTGTGCTAACGTTTCTGCCGCAACGGACAAACCTTGCTGCTTGGCTTCATTGGCGTAGCTGATAACACCACCGTAAAACCAGACAGAGCTGCCTGAAACTTCAGTGCAAGTTGCGCCAATTAAACCACCTGTGCAAGATTCTGCGGTCACTAACTGCCAATTTCTCTCACTTAATAACTCACCAACTTGTTGAGCCAATTGCAACATTTCTTGTTCAGGTTTCATTGCCTATCCCTTAAAACTAATTCGAATATACCGTAGAATAACCTTCAATTTTTTTGATCACAATTGAGCCGTTTTACATGAGCAAATCCGCAGCCGACAACCATACCCCTATGATGCGCCAATACTTTGGCCTCAAGTCACAACACCCCAATCAGCTGTTGTTTTACCGCATGGGCGATTTTTATGAACTTTTCTACGATGACGCCAAACGTGCTGCACAGTTATTAGACATTACCCTTACTGCTCGAGGGCATTCTGGCGGCCAACCCATTCCCATGGCTGGAATTCCATTCCACGCCGCTGAGAACTACATTGCACGATTGGTACGCATGGGTGAATCTGTGGTCGTTGCTGAGCAAACTGGCGACCCAGCCACCAGCAAAGGCCCCGTTGAACGACAAATTGCACGCATCGTCACACCCGGAACCATCAGTGATGAAGCCTTTCTCGAAGAGAAGCGTGAAAACCTTTTACTGTCGATCTCTCATCAATCCCGTAAAGGCTTGGACATTTTTGGCTTTTCTTATTTAGACATGGCCAGTGGGCGTTTTTGTTTGTTTGAAGTCGATGGCTATGAAGCGCTAAGCAATGAATTACAACGCTTGTCGCCACGAGAAATCCTGATTTCGGAAGACTTCCCCGCTCGCGATGCTTTACAAATGGAGAAAGGCGTTGCCGAACTTGGCCCCTGGCACTTTGATTACGAATCCAGCTATCGCCAACTGATTCAACAATTTAACACCAAGGATTTATCTGGTTTTGGTTGTGAAGCCTTAACATCAGCCATTGCGTCTGCTGGCGCTCTTTTACAGTACGCCAAAGACACTCAAAGATCCGCCCTACCGCACATTCAGGCCATTATGGTGGAGCACAAAGACGATTCGGTGCTAATCGATGCTGCCACACGTCGCAATTTAGAAATTGACATCAACCTTACTGGCGGCACTAGCAACACCTTAATACAAGTATTAGATCAATGCGCCACTCCCATGGGCAGTCGTCTATTAAAGCGCTGGCTACACACTCCTGTGCGAGACATTAATGAAATCCAAGCTCGACAAGCAGCCATTAGTGAACTCAAAGCCAGCTTCCTTTATCAGTCGCTAAATGCACCACTGAAACAAATTGGCGACTTGGAGCGAATTCTATCTCGAGTAGCATTGCGTTCCGCTCGCCCAAGAGACTTATTACGACTAAGATTTGCCCTTGAAGCCATCCCACAATTACACCATGACTTGCACAACATCTCAGCAGCACGACTTGAACAATTGAGCGAACGCCTTTTTGCTCAACCTGAATTAACTGACATTCTCAGTAAAGCATTGGTGGAAAACCCACCGTCTGTTGTTCGAGATGGTGGTATTTTTGCACAAGGCTATGATAAAGAGCTTGATGAATTGCTGTCTCTATCTACCAATGCCACCGACTTTTTAGCGGAAATGGAACGCTGTGAGAAAGAGCGTACTGGTATCAGTTCACTAAAGGTCGGTTTTAACCGAGTACATGGCTACTACATTGAAATCAGTCGCTTGCACTCAGAACAAGCACCAGTCGAATACATTCGCCGTCAAACCTTGAAAAACGCCGAACGCTTTATCACACCTGAACTAAAAAGCTTTGAAGATAAAGCACTTAGCGCCAAGTCAAAAGCATTAGCTCGTGAAAAAGAACTTTACGAAAACTTACTCGATCAGCTCAACGCCAAACTAGCCGAATTACAAAGCAGCAGTCAGGCTTTGGCTCAACTGGACGTTTTAAATAACTTTGCAGAGCGCGCCGAACAGCTCAATTTGATCCAACCAGAGCTACATCAAGGATGCGGTATTGACATCAAAGCAGGTCGCCACCCCGTTGTTGAGTCGGTCATTTCCGAACCTTTTGTACCCAATGATTTGAGCCTAAATGATGAACGCTCACTTCTCATGATTACAGGCCCGAATATGGGTGGTAAATCCACCTACATGCGTCAAATTGCTTTGATCACCCTATTGGCTCATACCGGTTGCTTCGTTCCAGCCGAATCCGCTCAAATTGCGATAGTAGATCGAATTTTCACCCGCATGGGGTCATCCGATGATCTGGCAGGTGGACGCTCTACCTTTATGGTGGAAATGACTGAAACGGCCAACATTCTTAATAATGCAACCAAGAAAAGCCTAGTACTGATGGATGAAGTTGGTCGTGGCACCAGCACATTTGATGGTTTGTCTTTGGCCTGGGCGGCTGTCGAGCATTTAGCGCAAGAATTAAAATGCTATGTTTTATTCGCCACGCATTACTTCGAGTTAACAGGGTTGGCAGAACAATTACCCAACGCAGCAAACGTACACCTGACCGCCACAGAATACGAGGATGAAATCGTTTTTCTTCATAAAGTTCATGATGGTCCAGCCAGCCAATCTTATGGTCTACAAGTCGCCCAACTTGCCGGTGTTCCAAAGAGTGTTATCCAAGAGGCTAAAATCAAATTAGCAGAGCTTGAAACAGTAACCGGTATTGAAACAACTCAACAAATACCTGCAAAAGCCTCTTATGCTTACTCACCACAGCAACCAGACTTGTTTGCTCAAGCCGAGCAGAATCAGCTAAAAGAAGCCATTACTGAGTTGGATTTAGATAATATGACGCCTATTGAAGCCCTGAATCAGCTCTATAAATTAAAATCAGAGATATAAAAAACAGAAAGCGGCATAAGCTAATGACAGATAAATTTAGAGAATATTTGTCACAAACTTGCCGCCAGATAGTCTATACCACTAGAATAGTGCGCAATTATTACTAAGAACATTGTGAGGAGAAGTCGAATGGCTTTCATCGTTACTGATAACTGCATTCGCTGTAAATACACAGATTGTGTGGAAGTATGCCCAGTAGATTGCTTCTATGAAGGACCAAACTTCCTAGCCATCAACCCTGATGAATGCATCGACTGCGCTCTTTGTGAGCCAGAGTGTCCTGCTAACGCCATTTTTTCTGAGGATGAATTACCAGAAGATCAGGAAGTTTTTGTTGAGCTAAATAAAGATCTGTCTATGATCTGGCCTAACATTACTGAGAAAAAAGATGCCCTAAGTGATGCAACAGAATGGGACGGCGTTGAAGATAAATTAGAACATTTGGAAAGATAAGCCTGATGTCTAAAAATGAAAAAAGCGACCTAAAGTCGCTTTTTTAATGTCCTAATTTTTACTTCCTGTATAGCTAAATCCATCTTAGCTAACCATGATCCTAGGACCCATCCATAAAGGTCATTACATCCTGTAAGCAATCCTTTTCCATTGAAGACTGACATCCAGTCAGTATCCTATCCGTAAAAAAGACAGCCTAAGCTGCCTTTTTTTGGCCAAATTCCATTTAAGCCTCTCATCCATTGAGTTAAACATCCTGTTGGTTTCATCCTGAAAACCAAAAATCCTTGCTACATGGACATCATCCTAGACCATGCTTTTCCAAAGAGTCATCCATTTCTCTGGGCATCCCAGCCCATCCCTCAACACCTTCACTGGCATTGTGCACGTCACTGTGCTTTTCATCCTTGAAATCGTTTGGATGATTCAAATTTAACAGCTTTTTACACAATTACAAAATATTACAAAATCGAATAAAATTAAAAAAATTGTTATATTTCAAATGGATAGATTATTTGAAGGAGATATGTGAGATTACATTACATAACAAAAAGAAAATAACTACAGATATGTAGGATTATGACTACAAAAAGCGTATAAACACTAGGTACAGGCTAAATTTGACTTAAGAACTCGTCAGCCCATTTAAGAGAAGCCAAATAAGTATCTTTTAAATCCTCAAAATTTTGTTCATCAACAATAGTTTGTTGATTAGAGTACTTCTCAACCAAATCCAGAGTCTCACCAACTCGCCCTACACGATGAACAATGGCATTAATAAACTCATTAGGTAAAGGCAACTCTCCCAGTACTTTTTCTAATGGCATGCCAGTACATACATCCATCATAGAGAGCATGGCAGCCAAAAAATACTTATCCTGATTATCGTATCGTCGCTGTTCAGCAAACAATTCAGCATGTTTCGCACGAATCAAAATTTGCTCTAGTAATGCATGTTGTTCACCAACCATTTCTGACATAAGCAGAAGGTTAGTCAAACTTTTTAATTTCTCTA
The DNA here is from genome assembly GCF_056161265.1 of Marinomonas sp. ABL3_031. Classification (NCBI taxonomy): domain Bacteria; kingdom Pseudomonadati; phylum Pseudomonadota; class Gammaproteobacteria; order Oceanospirillales; family Oceanospirillaceae; genus Marinomonas; species Marinomonas sp. ABL3_031. Next base: position 72,989 of record NZ_JBSWYU010000015.1, on the reverse strand, counting down.
TGCCTATTAACATGATGGCAAGACGAACCGAATCCACAGAGACGACTAAACCCGTCATTGGGGAATTTAAATAACGCAGCAGCTTATGTACCAGACCGGCATCTTGACTAACAATTCTTTCAATATCATCTACATTGAGATTATTGGCATCCAATAATGAGGACATCAATCTCAATAAAGTCATGCTATTTACCTTGGTTGAACGTGCTGTAACCAATTCGGGCTTCTCAAAAAAATAGCCTTGAAAATATTCCACGCCAAGCAAGCGACAAAATTGATAGTCCTCCCAAGTCTCAACTTTCTCCGCAATCAACTCCACATTAAATCCACGCAGAGCTTCAACTTGTTGATGAAAACCGTCTTGCCCTAACGCCAAAATATCGAGCTTCACGTAATCGGCTAATTCAACAAAGGGTGTTAGCTTAGTTTCAAACACAAAATCATCCAAAGCCAAACAACAACCCGCTTTTTTCCAACGCCTCAAAGAAGCGAGAAGATTGGCATCGAAACCTGCGCTTTCAAGTACTTCCACGACAACATTTTCACGATGGGTTGGCAGGCCATTGGCACTGAGCAGATAAGATCGAGGAAAATTAATAAAAGCTTTGTTTGCTCCAACTAAGTTCTCCATACCAAGTTCAAATAAGCTGGCAGAAACCACCTGAGCTGTCGCGCCAACATCATCTATTACATCAGCACGCTGAGCATGGGCACTTTCGCGATACAGTAATTCATACCCCATAACCGCTAAATGTGCATCCACAATAGGCTGTCTTGCTACTGCAATATCGGAGTGAATGTAAGTTTCCTGCTCTGCCATAGATATTCCATCACTATAAAAATAACTCGTAAACTCACAGTGTCTCAATATTGTCGCAAAATTGCCATTGGGTGAAGGCAATATTCTTGGTAAGATGTGCGGCTATAATTAAGAAAGATCCTGTGGGGAAAATAATGCCAGTCTACCGTTCCAAAACCACTACCTCTGGCCGAAATATGGCCGGAGCTCGCGCTTTATGGCGCGCAACAGGTATGAAAGACGACGATTTCCAAAAGCCTATCATAGCCGTTGCTAACTCATTTACACAATTTGTTCCAGGTCATGTACATCTTAAGGATCTTGGCCAACTGGTTTGTCGTGAAATCGAAGAAGCAGGTGGCGTGGCCAAAGAGTTCAACACGATTGCGGTAGACGACGGTATTGCCATGGGCCATGACGGTATGCTTTACAGCTTACCATCTCGCGACTTAATTGCCGATTCCGTTGAATACATGGTCAACGCTCACTGTGCTGATGCGCTTGTGTGTATTTCAAACTGCGACAAGATCACCCCAGGGATGCTGATGGCAGCCATGCGCTTGAACATTCCAGTTATCTTTGTGTCTGGCGGTCCAATGGAAGCGGGTAAGACCAAACTGTCTGAGCATAAACTGGATTTGGTGGATGCTATGGTTATCGCTGCAGATTCCTCAGCATCAGATGAAAAAGTAGCTGAATATGAACGATCGGCTTGCCCAACTTGTGGCTCCTGCTCGGGCATGTTTACCGCCAACTCAATGAACTGTTTAACAGAAGCCCTAGGCCTCAGTTTACCAGGCAATGGTACTACTTTGGCGACACATTCTGATCGTCATCGTCTCTTCGTTGAAGCGGGACGTCGCATTGTAGAAATTACAAAACGTTATTACGAAAAAGAAGAATTGCATTGGGCCCCACGTGCCATTGCCAGTTTTGAAGCCTTCGAAAATGCCATGACACTAGACATTGCTATGGGCGGATCAACCAACACCATACTGCATTTACTCGCAATTGCTCGTGAAGCCGGTGTGGACTTCACTATGGAAGACATTGATCGCTTGTCACGTCGTGTCCCACAGTTATGTAAAGTGGCACCCAACTCACCACAGTACCATATTGAAGACGTACACAGAGCAGGTGGTATTTTTGCCCTGTTAGGTGAAATCGACCGCGCTGGCATTCTACATAATCAGTGTCATACCGTACATTCTAAAACCATGGCAGAAGCTCTTGAAAAATGGGACATCATGCGTGCACCGACACCCGAAGTGGTGGAATTTTACAAAGCAGGCCCAGCGGGCATTCCAACGCAAACCGCATTTAGCCAATCTACTCGTTGGCCAACCCTAGATGGCGATCGTGAAAATGGTTGTATTCGCTCTATCGAGAATGCTTTCTCACTAGAAGGTGGTCTTGCCGTACTGTATGGCAATATTGCAGTAGATGGTTGTGTGGTTAAAAGTGCTGGTGTTGACGAATCTTGTTTAGTATTCGAAGGCCCTGCACACATAACCGAATCTCAAGATGAAGCGGTTAGCAATATCCTTGACGATAAGGTAAAAGCCGGTGAAGTGGTAATCGTTCGTTACGAAGGCCCAAAAGGTGGCCCAGGCATGCAGGAAATGCTGTACCCTACCTCTTACATTAAATCAAAAGGTCTGGGCAAAGCTTGTGCCTTATTGACCGATGGTCGCTTCTCTGGCGGTACATCTGGTTTATCTATTGGGCATGTCTCACCCGAAGCCGCGGCAGGCGGTGCCATCGGTTTGGTTGAGAATGGAGATATCATTCGCATTGACATCCCAAATCGTACCATTAACGTAGTACTGAGCGATGAAGAGTTAGCAGCACGTCGCGCAACAATGGAAGCCAAAGGTACAGCTGCTTGGAAACCTGAGCAAGAGCGCCCTCGTAAAGTATCACCAGCGCTAAAAGTCTATGCGCACTTTGCTACCAGCGCCGATAAAGGGGCGGTACGAGACTTGAGTCAACTCGACTAATTGTTCGTCGACGCTTTTAAGGCCGCTAAAGTCAGCGGCCTTTTTCATTAATTAGGAAGCAAAATGCTGAGTTATCGCCATATATACCACGCGGGTAATCACGCTGATATTCTAAAACACGTTACAGTGAGCCAGATTTGTCGTCATTTTATTAAAAAAGAGACGCCTTTCTTTTATTTAGACACCCACGCGGGTATTGGTCAATACGAACTGAATTCTGATCAGGCCCAAAAGAATAAAGAATTTCATTCTGGTATCAGCCGTTTAGTTCAGCAAGAACAACTACCTGATGCCATTGAAGGACTAATAGACATTGTTCGAGATCTGAATGATGACGATGGTTTAGCATTGTATCCAGGCAGCCCTAAAGTCGTAGATTATTACACTCGTCAAAAAGACAAGTTACACCTGTGCGAGTTGCATCCGAATGACTTTCCTCTTCTAGCAGCCTTATTTCCTCACAAACGTAAAGCTAACGTGGTGAAAGAAAATGGTTTTGCTGCGGTCAAAGCCATGCTACCACCACCGCAAAAGCGCGGTTTTGTGCTAATGGACCCACCCTATGAAGTCAAAAAAGACTACGATTATGTGGTTCAAGCATTAACCGAAGGTCATAAACGCTTCCCACAGGGCACTTACGCCATCTGGTATCCTGTATTGACTCGCCAACAAGCCGATAAGCTTCTAAAATCAGTAGAGGCGACAGAGATTCGGAATGTGTTATTGTTGGAACTCTGTGTACGTGATTCAGAAAAACAACGCGGTATGTCCGGCAGTGGAATGATAGTTGTGAATCCACCTTGGACACTAGAAAAAGACGCCGGGGAATTTTTACCCTTTTTAAAAGATGTCTTAGCAGAAGACAATACTGCCGCCTTCCAAATCACTTGGATCACCCCAGAATAAACTATTTTGTATAGGGAGAGTCCCATGATCACAGCTTTTGAACAAGCCTTCAAACACATGCCTACCCCAGCCTTTATACTAGAAAGTCAGACCGGGGAGCTGATCTCGTACAATCGAAATTTTCAAACTTTCTTTGAAAACTGGAATGCGACACCTCCGGATTCTTGGCTGTCGCTAAGTGAAGAAGCCCAAACCAAACAAGACTGGCAGCAGCTATGTGATAAAATAAAGCAAGGAAGCATTGAGCGTTGTGAAACCTTAATGCGTGTTGGTAACAAGCTGGTCAATACCCAACTGGATATGCAAAACTTGGGAGATACGATTCTGGCCTGTGTTTACCATACTGACCACATGGATTTAACTGCAGCTGAAAATACTTTATTAAAATTTGCTTTAACTGAATCCTCTGCAGGGTTATGGATTTGGGAAACCGAATCAGACCTAGTGTCATGCTCTAAATCAATCGCCAATCTTTTAAAATGCAAAGTAGAAGACACTCCTAGATCGACAGCCGAATGGCATAAATTGGTACACCCTGACGATGTGAAACAACTGGCAGCGGTTGTCGACGAACATGTGGCGTTAAATCAAGACTACTACGAGGCGGAATATCGGATTTTAACCGGTAATCAAGACTATTTATGGGTCAAAGAACGTGGTCGAACTTATACCAAGACTGCTGACAACAAAACCAAAAAAGTCATAGGCTTTGTGGTTGATATTAGCTATCAAAAAGCCCTAGAAGAACACCTTCGAAATCAAGCCACATTTGATGAGCTTACAGGTTTGTTAACTCGTAGTTCAGCGCTCACCCATTTTAAAAAACAACTTGGATTGGCAAAACGCCAATACACGCCTCTTACCATGGCTAAAATCCATTTGGATGCCCATAATCGTCTTAATGAATTGACCATGGAAGCGCGTAATATTGCCATTCAAACATCGGCACGTTACATCTATAAAAAAATTCGAGAGGCAGATGTATTGGCCCGCGTTGAAACAGACAAATTGTTACTGCTTCTGCCCAATACCAGCGTCAAAGATGCCAACACGCTATTAACCAATATCATCAACCCAAAAGCGGATGAAGAAGCCATTTTGGCTGCAGGTAACTCCAGTCCAGCCGATTTCTGTATCGGTATTGCCGCCTTCCCCGAGGACGGTGAGAGCATTGAAGAATTAGCACTCAGTGCCAATCAAGCGGTTGAACAGGGTCAACAAAAACACACCCAAATCATTGTTAATTAATAAAAAAGCGCCGATAAGGCGCTTTTTTAAACCATACCTATAGAGTTAGGGACTCATTCGCCTTGCAGGGTCAACAGCATTTTGCGTGGTCCACCATACTCTCTGTGTTCGCCCAGATAGATACCCTGCCAGGTACCAAGCCGCAATTGTTGGTTCGTCACAGGAATAGTCAAACTGGAACCCAGCATGCTGGCTTTAATATGCGCTGGCATATCATCACTGCCTTCGTATACATGTTCATAATAGGGTTGATCTTCTGGCACCATTTGAGAAAAATGCCTTTCCATGTCTCGCCTTACTGAAGGATCGGCGTTTTCATTAATGGTTAAAGACGCCGAAGTATGCAATAACTGAATATGCAGCAAGCCTATTTTAACCTCAGACAAGCTGAACAAGACTTTCTCAACCTGCTGAGTAATGAGATGAAAACCACGGGAAAACGGCGGTAATTGAAGTTCAACTTGCTGCCACATAATACTTACTTACCATTAGTCCTTTGGTAAACCGAAAAACGATAGTCATAAGGATTGTGACCTTCTGCAGCAAATCTTTCTTCGGCTATTAGGGCAAAAGATGGCCAATCCACTTCTGGGAAAAAGGCGTCGCCTTCAACTTGAGCATCCACATGCGTAATGTACAAACGATCAACTCTTGGCAAAGCCAGTTCATAAATTTGCGCACCACCAATCACCATCACTTCTTCTTGCCCATTTACCAGACAAATGTCCTCTCCCAAAGCCATGGCTTGATCCAATGAAGACACTAGATCTATGCCCTCTGCGGTAAAATTCTCGTCACGAGTGATCACAATATTTCGACGACCTGGCAGTGGCTTACCAATGGACTCAAAGGTTTTTCGCCCCATCACAATCGGCTTACCCATGGTGGCTTGCTTGAAGTACTTTAAATCATTTGGCAAATGCCAAGGCAATGCATTGTTAATACCAATGGTGCGGTTAGTCGACATGGCGACAATCAGTGACAACATATAAGGATACCTTTTTCAATCTATGCTCGATGAATCCAAGCCTGATATAATATTTGCCAAATATTATACCTATGGCAGCCTAGATTGCATTGCAGAAGTGAACAATCTGCCATAGTCGAATAAAACAGAGGCCGTATGAATCAATATTTGGATCTGTGTCAGCGCATTGTTGATCAGGGTGTTTGGATAAACAATGAAAGAACGGGCAAGCGTTGCTTAACCGTGATCAATGCCGACCTAACCTACGATGTAGGTCAAGGTGAATTCCCCTTGGTTACCACACGTAAAAGCTACTGGAAGTCGGCCATTGCTGAAATTATTGGCTATTTAAGAGGTTACGACAATGCTGCCGATTTCCGTGCCTTAGGCACCAAAACTTGGGACGCTAATGCCAATGACAACCCGGTATGGTTAAACAACCCACATCGCAAAGGCGAAGACGATATGGGACTCTGTTATGGCGCAATTGGTCGCAACTTTCCCAAACCCGATGGGGGAAAAATTGATTTATTGCAGCAAATTATTGATGATTTAAGTCGTGGTGTGGACAACCGTGGAGAAATCCTTACCTTTTACCATCCAGGTGCATTTCACATGGCCTGCTTGCGCCCTTGCATGTACAGTCACCACTTTTCGTTACTCGACGACACCTTGTATTTGAACAGCACTCAGCGTAGCTGTGATGTGCCTCTTGGATTAAATTTCAACATGATTCAAGTGTATGTTTTGCTGGCCCTCGTAGCTCAAATAACAGGGCACAAGGCCGGACAAGCTTTTCATAAGGTAGTAAATGCTCACATCTATGAAGATCAATTAGCACTAATGCGTGATGTGCAATTAAAACGTCAGCCTTACCCTGCTCCGACGCTGAAAATTAACCCAAATATCAAGTCATTAAAAGACATAGAAACCTGGGTGACAATGGACGATTTTGAAGTAGAAGGCTACCAATTTCATGAGCCTATTGCTTACCCATTTTCTGTCTAAACCATTTTCTGTCTAAATAAGACGCTAAAAATGACATAAAAAAATGGCGAGTTATTAACTCGCCGTTTGTTTCAATTTACCGGCTGCTCTAATTCTTGGAGTAAATAGCCTATCTCTTCGGTTTTTTCGAGCAACAGTTGATTCGCATCAGTCAGTCCTTTGTTGTAGAAATAAGAGCCTATCTCTTTGGCAAAAAACGCCAATAAAAATTCTGCTTCAAAGCCGCCAATGTCACTGTCTAACTCATCGGCAAAATACTTCTTAATTTTACTGACAATCAGATCCGTCTCTTGTTGCGTAAATTCCATAATTTCACCTTATAACCTAACAGGACACCGCCTACTTTTGAGGATAGGTATTACGCTTAAAGCCATATACTATGAGTGCTGCGCCTAGCACAACCATAGGCGCAGACAACAACTGCCCTTGTGTTAACCAGCCCCAAGCCAGATAGCCAATCTGGGCATCTGGTTCTCGCACAAACTCCACTAAGATTCTGAAAATGCCATAGCAGAGTAAGAACATACCTGAAACACAATAACGAGGTTTAGGGCGCAGTGAGAAGAACCATAAAATAGTAAATAAAGCCACGCCCTCTAGAGCAAATTGGTATAACTGAGAAGGGTGACGAGCCAATTGTAATGGATCATTTGGGAAGATCATTGCCCAAGAAACATCAGTCGGTTTACCCCAAAGTTCACCACCAATAAAATTACCAATACGTCCAGCCCCTAAACCAATTGGCACAAATGGCGCTAAAAAGTCCGTGACATCCACCAGATGTTTCTGATATTTGCGAGCAAACACATACATGGCAACTATTACGCCTAGTAAACCACCATGGAAAGACATACCACCTTCCCAAATACGCACTAATATGAGTGGGTTATCAGCAAACGCCGGAAATTGGTAAAACAAGATATAACCAATACGACCACCTAGAATCACACCAAGGGCACCATAAAATATGGCATCACTCACCATATCTTTGGTCCATAAACCATTGGAATATTTAGCGCGATACACGCCAAATGCGTACGCTCCAGCAAAGCCAATCAAATACATAATGCCGTACCAATGCACAGCAATTGGCCCAATCGAAATGGCGATAGGATCAATATTAGGATAAGAAATCATAAGAAATTACCAAGCCTCTGTTGGTCTAAATCAGTTTACTCGAGTGGTTTTTGAAGGGCGAATCAAACGTTCGATATTGGCCTCTCGCATCATACGCGTCATGGTTTGCACCACGGTTTCCGCATGAGACAAACTCAACACTTCTTGCAGCATGTTGCACGCTTGTTCCATAGAAATATTTCGAATGACCGCTTTGACTTTAGGTAAGCTAGTTGAGCTCATAGACAAAACATCGTAGCCCATTGCCATTAGCAAAATAGCGCCCATTGGATCGCCTGCCATTTCACCGCAGACACTCAACCCCACCCCTTCTTCTTTTACCTGATTTACAATACTGGCCAAAGCATGTAATACCGAAGGATGAAAGGAGTTATACAAGTCTGCAACGCGAGGATTATTCCTATCCACTGCCAACAAATACTGAGTCAAATCGTTACTACCTACCGATAAGAAATCCACCAGCTTAGCTAAATCTCTAGCCTGATATACGGCAGCTGGAATCTCTATCATGACCCCCACTTTCGGCATTTTGACATCGTAACCTTCTTCTTTCACTTCCGCGTAAGCACGACGAATCAAGGTTAAGGCTTCTTCCACTTCAGCCACATTGGAAATCATTGGCAGCATGATTTTTAGGTTGTGTAGCTCAGCACTGGCTTTGATCATGGCACGAATTTGCGCCATAAAAATTTCCAAATGATCCAAGGTGACGCGAATGCCTCGCCAACCTAAGAATGGATTTGCTTCTTCGATAGGGAAATAAGGTAAGGCTTTATCACCACCAATGTCCAAGGTCCTAACAGTGACAGGTGCGGGGGCAAAACCTTCCAATTGCTGACGGTAAATATGCACCTGTTCGGCTTCTGTCGGGAACCGATCACGCACCATAAAAGGCACTTCAGTGCGATACAAACCAATGCCCTCCGCACCACGATCCAGAGAGCGAGCCACATCTGCAGACAAACCAGTGTTAACAAACAAGGACAAACGCTGACCATCTAGGGTTTCGCAAGGTAGGTCTTTGAGGGTTTCGTACTCTTCTTCAAGCAAACGCTCTTCATCAACTATCTGCTGATAATTATCAATCAGATTGTCCGATGGATAAGTGAACACTTGACCCTGATAGCCATCAACAATTAAGTCGACTTTATCAAGCTGGGCGTACGGAAGATCTAAAGCTCCCATGACAGTCGGGATGCCCATTGCACGAGCCAAAATCGCCACATGAGAGTTGCCCGATCCCATTACCGACACTAACCCCTTAATCTTATCGATGGGAATTTCACCCAGCATGGAAGCCGTTAACTCCTCACCCACAATGATGGCAGGTTCATTAAAACGCTCCACTATATTGGGTGCATTTTCTTGCAAATGAGACAAGATACGACGACCTAAATCACGCAAATCTGACGCGCGTTCTCGCAAATATGGATCGTCCATACGATCAAATTGGTAAACATGCGCTTTAATTACTTGCCGTAACGCTCCTTGCGCCCATTGACCTCCTTGGATTTTTCGCACTACTTCGCCCGCAATGGAATTATCATCCAGTATTTTTAAATACACATCGAACAAGGCTTTTTCGTCAGCGGACAAATGCTGACTAATTCGATTACTGGCTTCTCGAATGTCTTTACGAACCGCATCTAGAGCTTGGTAAAAGCCTTCAATTTCCTTTTCAGGGTTGGCAGTCTCGCTATCCGGAATAACATCCAAATCTGCTGGTGGAAAGACCACCACACCGCGACCAATGGCTACCCCAGAACTACCAGGTACACCTTTATAACGAAAATCCGCGCCACGAGGAGCAGCATTAGCATTAAGGCTGGTAATCGCCCCTGTTGCTTCAGCATGGGCAATCACACCAGCTAATTGAGCCGATAAAGTGATCAGAAAAGCTTCTTCCCCTTCATCAAAGCGACGCTTGTCTTCATGCTGTACAACTAACACGCCCAATACTTGGCGATGATGAATGATTGGCACCCCGAGAAACGAACGAAAACGCTCCTCTCCGGTTCCTTTTAAATAATGAAAAGAAGGGTGAATATGCGCATCTTCAAGATTAACAGGTTCAGCACGACGACCAACCAAACTCACTAGCCCTTCATCTGCTTTAAGACTAACACTGCCTGCCATATCGGCATTCAGCCCGCGAGTCGCCATCAATATATACTCAGAAGTATTGCTATCCACTAGGTAAATTGAACACACTTCCGCCCGCATAGCACGACGCACACGACGAACAATGATGTCCAACGCGGCTGACAAAGATCGTGCTGCTGTCACTTCTTGCGTAATGCGTCTTAATAAACTTAGCATAGCTCTCCCATTGCGCTTACCCTTTCCCTTCTATGTTAGGTGCTTTTCATCACAATTTTTCTAATCTTCGATGAGCACTTTGGCTGAGCTCTTTAAGGGCTCGCCTGTACACATCTTTTTTAAACGCGACGACTTGTCCCAGTGGGTACCAGTAACTTACCCAGCGCCAGCCATCAAATTCAGGACATTCTGTTCCATCCACACACACAGAAGTATCAGGACAACGAATAGACAGCAAAAACCACTTTTGCTTTTGTCCAATACACAAAGGTTTACTATTGTGTCTTAACATGCGTTTCGGGAGACGATAACGTAACCAACCCCTTGTTTTTCCGATAATTTCTACCTGATCTGGATTAAGCCCAACTTCTTCCTTAAGTTCTCGATACAAGGCTTGCTCAGGTGTTTCATCAGATTTGATTCCACCTTGGGGAAATTGCCACGCATTTTGTCCTACGCGTCTTGCCCAAAGCAGTTGGCCACGCTCGTTCATCAGTATGATGCCCACATTCGGTCTATATCCGTCTGCATCAATCACGAGCTATCACCTTCTAATATAAGAATAAATTAGATTCATTGTTCCATAATTCCCCCATCCACACAATTAAGACTAATGTTATTTATTGTCTCTGAGGCTATAATTTCCGCACTTCATACCAACTAAGGACCAACTGTGACACTCGCAATCTTTGATCTAGATGGCACCCTATTAAGCGGTGACAGTGATTATTCTTGGGGACAATTTCTCGTCGAAAAGGGACTTGTCGACACTCAGGTATATCAACAAGCAAACGACACGTTTTTTCAGCAATACCAAGCTGGCACTTTGGACATTCACGAATACCTCGCCTTTAGCCTTGCCCCACTTACAAACTTCTCTGCGGAGCAACTTGATCAGTTACATCAGGACTTCATGACAGAAAAAGTTCGCCCTATGATGCAAGATAAAGCGACTGAGCTATTGAACAAACACAAACAACAAGGCCACTTCCTCTTAATGATCACAGCAACCAATCAATTTGTGACAGGCCCAATCGCTAAAGCACTGGGTATGGACGATATTATTGCTCCGATTCCAGAAGTGATAAATGAAAGCTATACCGGTAGAATTGTTGGCATACCCAGCTTTCAAGAAGGTAAGGTCATACGTCTAAACGCATGGCTTGCTGAAACAGGACACAGTATGACAGGTAGTTACTTCTATAGCGACTCTCGTAATGATTTACCACTTTTAGAATTAGTCGATCACCCTATTGCTGTGGATGCCGACGATACCTTAAGTAAAATTGCCAAAGAGCGTGACTGGCCACACATTTCACTACGCGACTAAGATGGGTTCGCAATAAGACTTGCGAAGGTCATAAAAAAGCGCCTCTATGGCGCTTTTTTGCTTGTTCTTACAAGCCCATATTATTATGAATACGGTAAAATAAGGCTTTTAAATATTCCGTTTCAGGAATCGCTGGATGCACAGGATGATCTGGCGCTTGGGTGCCACGATAAATGAGCTGTGAAAAACGCTCCAATTGACGACTATTACTGCGCACTATGTCGTGCAAACGACTGGTTTCTAAGTGCATGGAACAAGATCCTGAAACCAAGATGCCACCTTTAGCAACCAAACGCATCGCCAGCTGATTGGCTCTATGGTAAGCGCCTTCACCCGCTTTAATGTCTTTGCGGCGAGCAATGAAAGCCGGCGGGTCCATAACAACCACATCAAAGCGCTGCTTTTCATCGATCAAAGATTGCATCGCATCAAAAGCATCACCTTGCATCAAGTTGGCATCGCCTTCGTACTGATTCAATTTTAGATTCGCGTCCACATGATCTAAAGCCGCTTCAGAAGAATCAATAAAAGTCACTTCTGTCGCGCCAGCAAAAGCCGCCTGTACCCCCCAACCACCAACATAGGAAAAGACATCTAATACGCGTTTACCTGAACAAAAACCTTGCATCGTCTTACGATTTTCTCTGTGGTCATAGAACCAACCGGTTTTTTGTCCGTCCCAAACTGGCGCTTGGAATAAGGCATCATTTTCCTGTAAAAACACCACTTCAGGCACGGTACCAAAAACTTCTTCCACATAAGCATCCAAACCTTCAATCTGACGCATTTTGCCATCGTTCTTCATCAGAATGGCAGTGGGTTTTACTACATCTTGAAGGGCTTCAATGATTTCATTTTTAACGCGCTCCATTCCTGCGGTGGATATTTGCACGACTAAAATATCAGCAAACCTGTCTACAACCAATCCAGACAAACCATCAGAATCACCAAAAACCAAACGATAATAAGGTGCAGAATAGGACATTTCACGCAGTGACAAGGCAATTTTAATACGGTGAATCAAAGTCGATTTATTTAATAGCGTATCAACACTGCGGCTAATCAATCGACCACAAATAAGGGCATTTGGGTTAATGCTTGCCACACCCAAAGCCTTACCCTGAGCAGACTCTACAACAACTTGATCACCAGGCGAAAACTGCTTCAAAGGTGTCTGCGAGGTATTGACTTCGTTACTATAAATCCATTGATGTCCAGCTCTAATACGTCGATCTACTTGACCTTTTAGTCGAATTACGCTCAAAATGCTCACCTAAGTTATTTAAAGAAGCGCTATTATAGAGACTCTAGGCTGAATTGCCATGGAATAGAGTTGCTTGTCGCAATTGACGACAAGCTATTTGTTTACACTAGGACGAGCTATTTGTTTACACTAGGACGAGCTATTTGTTTTTCACTAGATAGCTATGCGGTAAAGAAGGTTATATGACAACATCCGTAAATGAAACCCAGCTAGGACGCATTCTCCGAGGCATTAGCATTCCGCCTCAACCCCAGGTGATGGTTGATCTACATATGGAACAAGCCATGCCAGATCCAGATATGGATCGTATTTCAAGTATCATAGCTCAGGACGTTAGCTTATCTGCTGCTGTTCTCAAATTAGTGAACTCTGCCACCTTTGGTTTAGAACAAAAAGTGGCATCCATTCAGCAAGCTGTTGTCTTACTTGGCACTCATAGTGTCACCAATTTGGTAAACGGTTTAGCGGTAAAAAGCGAACTTTCCGATGAAGCGATTCAATCACTGCACAGTTTTTGGGACACAGCCAGTGACGTCGCCGCCATCAGTTCAAGTATTGCTAATCAGCTCAACTTCAAATACAAGGACGAATGTTACGCTCTGGGACTTTTTCATAATGCGGGCATTCCCATGATGTTAACTCGCTTTGATAATTACCAACAGGTGCTCCATCAAGCCTATCAAGATCCAGAGTTCACCATTACAGACACAGAAAACCAAGCATTCAAAACCAACCACTCGGTGATTGGTTATTATCTGGCAAAATCTTGGGGGTTACCCAAGAGTTGTTGCACAGTCATAGCAGAGCATCATCGCATTGAACACCTGTTTTCTAATCGCGTGACTGACGATAAATTGAGTCTATCATTCGCAGCCATTTTGAAAATGTCAGAACACATCGCTTCAACTTATAAGCATATTGGGGGGGCAGATGAAGACCATGAATGGAACTTGATTAAACACCACGTACTAGAACATTTTGATCTGACTGAATACGACTTCGATGGCATAATTGAAGCTTGTTATGAACAAGGTCTAGGACTTGTCTGACGCCCCTCAATCACGTTTAAACATGACCAGGTGATCTAGGTTTATGGTCAAACCAATCCCTTGACCAATGGCATGATTATGGTGAGACGAAGCAAAGCAATACACTTCTTTGCCTGAAGACAATAATACGCGATACAGAAAATGTGATCCGCGAAACCATTTACTAATAATAATACCCTGAAATGGACTGTCATCATCATGTAAAATGTCATCCGGCCTGACTAATAGATCAACAGGCGTTTTATCTTCCATACCATGATCTTTACCGCTGCGAATTTCGCCTAAGTCCGAATGTACGCAATCCGTGCCACACACCACCGCAGGTAAAAAATCCCCATGACCGATAAAGCTGGCGACAAATCTTGTCGCCGGTTGATGGTAGATTTCATAACTGCCACCCGTTTGATGAATCTCCCCAGCCGACATGATGGATACTTGATCCGCCATAGCAAAGGCTTCCATTTGATCATGGGTTACCAGCAATGCGCTCATTTTTTCTTGACGAAGAATGTTACGAATTTCTGGCACCAATTCTTCACGTAATTTCGCATCCAAACCTGAAAAAGGCTCATCCATTAACAAGAGTTTTGGCTTTGGCGCTAGTGCCCTTGCCAAGGCAATTCTCTGCTGCTGACCGCCAGATAAAGAATGCGGATAACGCTGCTCAAAGTCTGTCAATCCAACTAAGGCCAGCAAATGCTTAATTCGCGCTTGCACATCATTTTTTGACCATTCACTCAATCCAAAGGCAATGTTCTCTGCCACAGTTAAGTGCGGGAATAGCGCAATATCTTGAAAAACCATGCCGATTTTACGACGCTCTGGTACTTGATGTGTATTGGCACTGGACACTAGCTGACCATCTAATGAAATTTTCCCAGACATCAAAGGCTCAAAACCTGCGATCGCACGCAATAAAGTAGATTTACCACAACCACTTGGCCCAAGCAGACAACCAATTTGTCCAAACGATAATTGAAAGCTGGCTTGCTTAACCACTTGTTGTCCTTGGTAACCTATGGTCACCTCATGCAAGCTTAAATCAGAAAATTCATTTGATTCCATCATAACAATCTACTTTGCCCCAGCGACATCAGAAGAAATTGAGCGACTTAATATAATCACAGGACCCAGACTCACCAATACAATCATGAGTGAAGCAGGCGCCGCATCCACCAAACGTTCATCAGACGCCAATTCAAAAGCCCTAACCGCCAGCGTATTAAAATTGAAAGGTCGCAATACCAAGGTAGCTGGCAGCTCTTTGAGAACATCCACAAATACAATCAAGATAGCCGTCAGAATAGACCCTTTTAACAAAGGAAAATGGACGCGTCGTAACACCCCCCAATTATTCATACCCAAAGTACGCGCAGACATATCCATGCTCGGCTTTATTTTACCCAGACCATTTTGAACCGCGCCTAAAGAGACGGCCATAAAGCGTACAGAATAGGCAAAGAGTAAGGCAAACAAAGTGCCAGAAAACAGCAAGCCAAGTTTGTATCCTGTGAGGTCCAATGTCCAAGCAATCAACTTATGATCTAACCATGCTAAAGGCACTAACACTCCAATAGCGATAATGGTGCCGGGCAGAGCATAACCTAAACCAGACATACCAATTGATGCTTTGATCAAACTACCTTGATATAAGCGTCCAGCGTAGCTCAATAACAGAGCCATAGTGACTAATAACAAGGCGGCCATCGCGGCAAGGTAAAAAGAGTTCCAAGCCAATTGTACAAAACGCGCGCCCATAAAATCCGCTTTAAACACACTCCAATAAGCCAATACACCCGCCGGCAACAAAAAGCCCAATACAATAGGCAGGCTACAAAACAGCACAGCAAGGCAGGTCTGGGCAGAAGTCAGACGAATACGACGATTGCTGGCCTTTTTCATTCCAGAATTATGATAGCGAATACGATAACGGGAATAACGCTCTAGCAGAATCAACAGGCTAACAAACAACAATAGCACCCCCGCTAATTGGGAAGCGGCAGCAACATCACCAAAGCCATAAAAAGTACGTAAAATCCCCGTAGTAAAGGTATTTACACTAAAATACTGCACCGTACCATAGTCCGCTAGGGTTTCCATAAGCGCCAAGGTTAAACCAGTGACTATCGCTGGACGAGCCATTGGCAAGGCCAATTTAAAGAAGGCTCGACGGTTTGAGTAACCCAAGGTTTTTGCCACTTCTAAACTGTTCGCAGACTGTTCCAAAAACGCAGCACGACTCATTAGATAAACGTAGGGATACAAAACCAAAATCAGCATCGCCATAGCGCCGCCTAAGGAACGAATCTCAAAAAACCAATACTCTCCATAACGCCACCCCGTTAGATGACGAATGAAACTTTGTACCGGTCCAGCAAAATCCAATATGCCTGTATATGTGTAAGCAATGATGTACGCTGGAAAAGCCATTGGCAGTAATAAGGCCCATGACAAAAGACGGCGACCAGTAAATTCACACATACTGGTTAACCAAGCTGCTGGCACACCAATAAAAAGCACGCCAATACCAACCCCAACCATTAGCCAAAATGAGTTGCTTATGTATTCTCTAAGTACCGTATGGTAGAGATGATGCCAAACCTCACCATCACCAATCACGACATTAACCAGCACCACCAGAATTGGCAAAGAAAGAAGTGCGGCAATCAAGAATGCCGCACTAGGAAGAAAAGGAAAAGAAAAACCTTTAGAGGAGTTCAACGATGCACTAAAACCTTATTGTAAATAGTCTTCGACTGTTACTTCCAGCCACCAATGTCCATGAGTTCAACCGCTTGACGATTATTCTCGCCCAATTTGCTTAAGGACAAACTATCCGCATGGAACTGACCAAAAGGCGCTAACATTTCAGGGGCGCCAATACCTTCAACAACAGGATATTCATTATTCACATGCGCGTACCATTCTTGAGCTTTTTTACTGGTTAAGAACTCCAACAGTAATTTAGCATTGTCCAAGTTGGTCGCTGCTGCTGTAATACCAGCGCCACTCACATTCACATGGGCACCACGATCGCCTTTTGCCTGATTAGGCCAAAACGGTTTCACTTTTTGATACACTTCTCTATCACTAGCACGATCACTTTGTCCTAGACGACCATAATAGTAAGTGTTGGCTAAGGTGATATCACATACACCAGCGGCAACCGCTTTCAATAAATCCACATCCCCACCGAAAGGCGGACGAGCTAAATTTGCCATCAAGCCTTTGATCCAAACTTGTGTTTGCTCTGGACCATCCGCTTCTATCATAGACGCAACCAGTGATTGATTATAAATATTGGCAGAGGAACGTACACAAATTCGGCCTTTCCATTTATCATCAACGAGATCTTCATAGCGGCTTAGTTCACTTGCAGAAACCTTATCCGGGTTATAAAAAATGACTCGTGCACGTTGCGACAACCCAAACCAATAACTGTCTTTATCACGCAAGTGGGCTGGAATATTTTCCTCTAATACATCACTTTGTAACGGTTGCAAAACACCAGCGGCCTTAGCGCGGTGAAGACGTCCAGCGTCAACAGTAATAAAAACATCAGCAGGGCTTGCGCTGCCTTCAGCACGTAAACGACTTAACAAAGCATCGGCGGATCCTGTAATAAGATTAACCACCACATCATTTTCTTCAGAAAACGTATCCAAAATAGGAGCAATTAAAGATTCTTTACGCGCAGAATAAATATTCACTTCCCCTTTGGCGAAGCTAGCGACAGAAGTAAAAAGAGCGGAACAAATGAGAGCCAGGCTAAACCCTCGTTTCAAGCCTGCATGCTGAGTTTTTTTGTTTATTGATAGCATTCTAATCGCCATTATCTACCTTCCAAATTATTTAGCATTCTCTCGTACCTATGGATACGTCCATGCACCAAAAAAGAAAATAAGGTCGTTGAAAGAGTGATTTAGAAATTGACAATCGAAGTTAGCATAAGAAAACCATAAACACTAGCGATTCTCATTTCATAGGAAAAAGGATTATCACTTCGACAATCTAAGATATCAATTGGTTCAACTCATTACCAATCTGTAATGCTTCATCTAAATCAAACATCACACTCTCCCCCAAACCTGCCGCTTTCACCACAGCTCTTGGAAGACTCTCACGTACCAACTCAATCTCACGCTCACTGCGGATACAAGCATTCAGAAAGCAGGCAAAATTCAACACACACGCCAAAGGTTGCGGATCATCATTGATAAAAGGACGCTTATGTTCTTTTACCGCAATCCCTAAGTTGGCTGGAAATTTCCACTGTTCCATTAGGGCTTGTCCAGCTTGCTGAGTAGTAAATCCCAATAAATCCACTTCGGCTTTCATGCGACTGGCTTTACGATTATCTACTAAAGTCTGAATCTCTAATGCTGTTTCAGGTGCCGTTAAATGCAGTAATAACACGCCAATGTTATGCACTATCCCTACCGTGAAGGCTTCATCTTCATCAACCAAATTGCTACGTTTAGCAACCCATTTTGCCAACTCAGCAACACGAAAGGAGTCCGCCCAGAATTCGCCCAGATTAACGCCTTCAGCACTTTCCACTGACGCAGAAAAACCAGAAGCAATCACCAAGGTCTTTAATTTTGCCATACCGATCAATACTGTGGCTTCATCAATAGAAGAGATCTTACGCGATAAGCCAAAATAGGCTGAATTAACGATACGCAATACTTTCAGTGAAATGGTCTGATCATGAGCCACTTTGCTGCTGATATCAGAGTAATTTGCATCAGGATTACCCAACAATTGGATCAATTCACGAACCACATCGGGCACATTAGGCAGCCTATCCGTTTGCTTAATTAACTCTTCAATACGCATGTTATTTGCCTTATCAGTTAATAATCAACAGCTAAGCAGCATAAGTCAGCCGTTTTTTTTTACAACCGAAAATAAGTAGCGTTTTGAAAACGAAGAAAGGGCTTTGATTACAAAAAAGAAGACAGTCCAGCAGCACGAGCTACCACTTTGTTTTTTATCCATTGGCTATGATTAAATTGCTTCATCCCCATATTACGCATGCAGACCAATATAGGATGCTGGCTGGCAAACAGACGTTTAAAGCTTTCCATGCCAGCGGCCATAGCAATATTGTCCAGCATTCGAGCTCGCTGGTAGCGGCGCAATACCTGACAAGACCCCAAAGCCTCGCCACGTTGATGCGCTTTACTGAGCACTTCGACCAAGGCCTTTACATCACCAAATCCCAAATTAGCGCCCTGTCCGGCTAGCGGATGAATGGTATGCGCAGCGTCTCCTATTAAAGCAATACCCGCTTTTACGTACTGCTTGGCATGACGCTGACGTAATGGTATCGCTTGACGCTCACGGGTTAATGACAACACCTCAAAACGTTCATTAATGGCGTAGTTCAAACGACAACAAAAAGCCTCATCGGACAAAGCCATTAAGGCATCTACCTCAACTGGAGGAACAGACCAAACAATGGAAATGAAGTGACGCTCAGCCACACTTGGTAGAGGCAAGAAAGCCAAAATGCCTTCTTCACCAAAGCTTTGCCAAGCGGTATTTTGATGACTTTGATCTATTTCAATAGTGGCCACAATGGCGCTGTGACCATAATCCCACTCGACTGTGGCAAAATCATTCTGTTGGCGCAACAAAGACATAGCACCATCAGCACCTATCATGGTCTGTGCCAACAAAGAATAGCCGGATGTTAAGGTTGCGGAAACACCGGATTCCGCCAGCTGATAGGATTCCAATGTATCACCTAAATAAAGATCCACATTGGGCTCTTGTTTGATGCAATCCATAAGACTCTGATTAAGCACAGCGTTCTCAACAAGATGGCCTAATTCTGGCATTTTGTTGCGCTCAGCATTAAAGTCCACTAGCCCATCACCCAAGCCATCCCACACCACCATGTTGTCATAGCCTGCTAGACGCTCAATAGGAATTCGTTGCCAAACACCGGCACTTTCCAATAACTTTTTCGATTGTGCGGACAAGGCACTTACCCGGGCATCATAGGCTGGTGGCGTGGAGAGTGTGTATAACCCAGTATGCTTATCCACAAGCGCCACACGTAATGAGGATTTGGCAAGCAAAATGGCCGACAAGGAACCCACCATGCCAGCTCCCACCACAATCACGTCATACGCTTTCGCCATTAACTTGTCTCCAACTGCATTATCGAGTGTTATTGTGCCATCAAGGCTTCAATATCATGGATTTCTTTAGGCAATCCATGGGTTAATACATATGGCCCATCGGCTTTGATCAATACATCGTCTTCAATGCGAATACCAATACCGCGCCATTTTTCCGCCACTTTCGTGTTATCGGCAGAAACATACAATCCTGGTTCGATGGTTAATACCATACCTTCTTCTAGCAAACGGGATTGACCAGCCACTTTATAGGCACCGCAATCATGAACATCTAAACCTAGCCAGTGCCCAGTATTATGCATATAAAAATCGCGATAAGCTTTGCTCTCAATCAGTTCTTCAACCTTTCCTGTTAATAACCCCAGTTCAACCAAACCTTTTGTTAGGGTCTGCACTGCAGCATTGTGAAAGGCCTCATAAGGCTTGTTCACCTGCAACTCAAGCATGCCAGCCTGATAAGCATCTAATACCAGCTGGTACAAAGCCGCTTGCGGCTCCGAAAAACGACCGTTTGCCGGAAAAGTTCGTGTAATATCTGACGCATAACATGACAATTCAGCACCCGCGTCGATTAAGATAAGATCCCCATCCTGGATTTCAGCATCGTTTTTTATGTAATGTAAAACGCACGCATTTGCACCACTGGCAACAATGTTATTATACGCGGGTTGGCGCGCAGCGGATTTCATGAAGACATAGTTCAGTTCCGCTTCCAGCTGATATTCCATCATCCCTGGGTGCACACTGCGCATGGCTTGTTTATGAGCTTCTACACTAATCTGGGCAGCCGCTTCCATAATGGCGATTTCTTCCATGTCTTTACGCAAACGCATTTCAGCAATAGTCTGAGACAAGTCTAATTGACTTGCTGGTGGCTGCGCACCCATTCGTACTTTGGCAGCTAAGGCATTTCGGCAAGCCGCTAATTCTTCTCTTAAACGCGCATCGTCAAAAACATACACCAAATGATCAGCGCCATCCATGGATTCCTGTAAGGTTTCATTCAAGGCTGATAATGGATGCGCTTGAACAGCACCAAACTCGGTAATAGCACCCTCTATGCCATAGCGAAAACCATCCCACTGTTCTTTTTCAGGGTCTTTAGGCAAGGTCACTAGGGTTAAATCCCCTTGCCCATTAATGATGGCGTAAGCACTGGGTTCAGGAAAACCGGTTAGATAATAAAAATTGCTGTTGGGTCTAAATTCATAATCACAATCATTGTTGCGCACCGCCAATTCACCTGTACGAATGACCACCACGCTGTTGGCTGGTAAAGACGACATCAAACGCTCACGACGAGCTTGATAGGTTTGTAGAGAGATTTTCATTTAGACCTCGTTTGCTTATTCATCCATTGCCATTAATGCAAAGCGTTTTGTTGACTATTATCCGCGTCAGGATTCACATCATGATGCTCGGAATACATCATCATGGCAGACAAACGAACGTATTCGACCAATTCAGTTAAATCTGCTTCGTTATCATTATTGTCTTCCAAATGACGCATTTCTTCTTGCATTCCAGAGATATTGGCGAAATCGCGCAAAATTTGTTTGGTTTCTTCTGACAAGTCTTTTTTCTGCCCAGAAAGGCCATAGCCAGCTAAGAAACCGTGCGCCCATTGTGACAAGGTAACGCCTCGCTCACTCAATTCGGCATCATCATCGGCAATACTGGGTACCAAAGCGTATTCCCCGTTTTGAAATAACGTCAAAGTGGCGGTATAGAGCTCGATAATAGCCGCTCGACTGGCGTCTTCTTTCCAGCTTTCAATATCGCAAAACTCCACCACCATAGAAAGCCAGTCTTCTAATGGTAAAGTGACACCTGAAGCCAAATAGCCACATAATTGACCGTGTAACTCTGCAGGCGAAGCTGGGATGGATTCGCTGACAAACACATCGGCAATCAGATCAAAATCCAAAGCATCTTTTAGCATTTCGGTAGACATCTTCTGCCTCATATTATCTTCGTTTTTATACAAATAAAGAGCGGCTATGCAAATAAAGAAGCCGCACCAAAAACTGTGCGGCTTGTTCATTGCGTCCTATTAAGACCTTAACTTAGCTGCTTCAAGCCAGATTCTAACGTCTGTAAAATCAGTGTATTAATGGTCATTGGTCCCACACCTCCTGGAACAGGTGTGTAAGCTGATACACGCTCTGTTAATGGCGCTAATTCGATATCACCCACGCCACCTGGGTGGTAGCCAGCATCGACCACAACCGCACCATCTTTGATCCACTGCGCTTTGATAAACTCAGGTTTACCAACCGCACCAACGACCACATCCGCTTGTTTAATTAAATCCACTAGATTTTGCGTGCGTGAGTGACAAATGGTCACAGTAGCGTTAGCGTTCAACATCATCATGGCCATTGGCTTACCCAAAATTGGACTACGCCCCACCACCACTACATGCTTACCTTCTAAAGGAATCTCATATTCCGCTAGCAGACGCATGATACCAGCCGGTGTTGCAGCACCGTACGCGGGTTCTTGCATCGCCATACGACCAAAACCAAGACAGGTCACCCCATCCACGTCTTTGTGCGCAGCGATGGCGTCAAAACACACTCGCTCATCAATTTGCTCAGGTACAGGGTGTTGCAGCAAAATACCGTGAACATCTGGATTATCATTCAAATCATGAATTTTATTAAGCAACTGTTCTGTGGTTGTGCTTTCAGGCAATTCAATCGCCAAGGAGTCCATACCCACGCGGCGACAAGCATTGCCTTTCATTTTTACGTAGGTTGCCGAAGCGGGATCCGCACCGACTAGAATGGTTGCTAAAATCGGTGTGCCACCAGTGCGTTCTTTAAGCTCCGCCACTTGAGCTTGCAAACGAGTTTCGGTTTCTTTGGCGCATAATTTGCCATCAAGAACCAATGCAGTCATGAATGAACTCCAAAATATTTCGGTGATGTTTGAGGGAGGCACATTGTACCCCATGTTTACATATGATGGGCACTCAATGCTGAGATTAATCACTTACGCAGGCTCTAAATAATCCACCAGCAACTGCAAATTACGCTGACCACGAAACTCGTTAATATCCAGCTTATAGACTAATCGTAGACGCTTGGCAGATTCGTTAGGCCATTTATCCAAATCAACAAAAAAGCTAATGGCGTCTAGCAACAAGCCACTCTCTGGTTCTCTAAGCAAAAGCTTTAGATGCTTTTCTCCCACTAGCCGTTGTTGCAGCACATCAAATACACCATCAAAACTGGGTTCTGGAAAAGCTTGGCCCCAAGGTCCTGACATGCGCACTAATTCGGCAAAGCTGAGACTGAAATCCTCAGACGCCAAAGGCCCATCTGTTTCTATGCAAGCTTCTAATGCCTGTGGTGTCACCCATTCGGTAATAATGGCATCAAACGCCAATCGAAATGCCTCATAATGAGACTCCTTAATTGACATGCCTGCCGCCATAGCGTGCCCACCAAATTTGCTCAATAATTGTGGATAACGCTTAGCCAATAAATCCAAGGCATCACGAATGTGCACCCCAGGAATGGAACGGGCAGAGCCTTTTAACTCATCTTCCCCCACGCGGGCAAACGCAATCACAGGTCGATGGCATTTTTCCTTCATTCGTGAAGCCAATATACCAATAACGCCTTGATGCCATTCTGCATCATAAAAACACATACCGTTAGGCATTTCATTAGTATCTTCCAATAAAGACTCCAACAAGAACTCAGCTTGCTCTTTCATATCAGATTCAATGACTTTACGCTCTCGATTGAATTGATCCAACTGCTGAGCATAATGTTGCGCCTGGTGAGCTTGTGTTGCCAAGAGACACTCAATACCAATCGACATATCATCCAAACGCCCTGCCGCATTTAAACGCGGGCCCACAACAAACCCCAAATCCGATGCTTTTAACTCTTGGTAATTACGTCGTCCTACCGACAACAGCGCCATGATACCAGGACGCGCCAACCCCGCCTGAATCCGCTTAATACCTTGCTGCACCAAGATGCGATTATTATTGTCTAAAGGCACGACATCAGCGACCGTACCAAGCGCCACTAAGTCTAAATAATCCGCCATTTTAGGCTCTGTAATATGCTGACGTTCGAACCAATGACGGCTTTTTAATTCAGCACGAAGCGCACTCATCACATAGAAAATCACCCCAACACCGGCGAGATTTTTACTGGCAAAATGACAGCTTGGGTGATTAGGATTGACGATAGCATCCGCATTAGGCAATTCGTCTCCCGGCAAGTGGTGATCAGTCACCACCACCTTCATGCCATGGGATTTCGCCGCCGCTACACCCTCCATGCTGGCAATGCCATTATCTACTGTTACCAACACCGAAGGTCGACTTTGCTGAGCAACTTCAACGATTTCCGGGGTTAAGCCATAACCAAATTCAAATCGGTTCGGCACTAGGTATTCGGGATCAATGGCGCCCATTGCTTGCAAGGCCAATATCCCCAAACTGGTACTGGTCGCACCGTCGGCATCAAAGTCACCAACAATGAGGATTTTTTCTCCAGCTTCAATAGCATCAGCCAAAATAACGGCGGCTTTGGTGAGATCAAATAAGGCATCGGGTCTTAATAAATGCGGCAAACGGTAATCTATTTGCGCCTGATTAAATACCTCTCGTGCCATAAAGATACGCTGGAGACTGGCAGGAAAATGAGTTGGAAACTGACAAGGTGCTGAAGGCACAGATCGGCGTTCAATTCGCATAAATCACTCAACAAGAATCACAATGCCGCAAGCATACCATGAAACCTCATCATTCTGAGCGAATCAGCAATGGATTAGTTGAGTCGAGTTTGATTACGACCAGCACGTTTGGCACTGTATAAATGGCTATCTGCCAAACTAATGGCTTCACGCAGCGAGACTTTATTGTCCATGACGGCTACGCCAAAACTTAAGGTGACATGAAAGCGTTGATCTTGATAGCAAAACTCATGCTGCGCTATGGCTTCTCGCAACGATTCCGCTATGTTTAAGGCTTGTTGTTTAGTGACATCAAACACCGCAAACAAAAATTCCTCACCTCCCCAACGGGAAGCCAAGGCGGAATCGGGTAATTCTGCTTTTACAATATCGGCAATGGTTGCTAATGAGTAATCTCCAGCATCATGACCATATTCATCGTTAATACGCTTAAAAAAATCCACATCGGCCAAGAGCAAATAGGCTTTAGGACACTTTTCTAATTCTTGATACATGCCACGACGGTTAAACAAGTTGGTCAGCATATCAGTATTCGCCATGAGTTTAAGTTTGGCTGACGTGACCTTTAACTCCTGATTAAAACGAGACATGGAAAATTCGTATATACCAGATAGGAAAACAACCACCGTAAAAGCAAACAAAATACGTGACCGAAATGTAGGCGGGTAATCGTATGAAGAAAAATACCCGTCTGTAAAAAACATCAGCACCAACAAACTTGTAAAAATAGCTAACTCGATCAAACCTTTCTTCAACCCATGAAGAAACAGGGCTACGGCAGGAACACAAAACAGCCAAACATGCCCAGTTCCATTTACTCCACCAGAATAAATAAGATACAAAATTAGGGCATATAAGGGGTAAATCACAAAGTTACCCGACATTGTATGATTATAAGTACGACGCAGATATATATGATTTACCATGTATAAGAAGGCCGTCGCGATCAACACGACACCTAACAATGTTTTATGTTGAAGAAAAGCGACGATACCAAGAGGGAGTGTGAAAATTATGCCGACACTGGCAAACAAATTGATAATGAGTACACGGCGCACATCGTCGGCAGATTTGCCTTTGACATCACCTGCATAGAAATTGGTTATTCTAGGTAATTGAGCGCGCACATTAGACGAGCTGGATTGCTTTTCACGATACTGTTTTGCCATGTACTGATCCAAACCTGTGGTACCTCAATTCTTTTGAGGCGTTGTAAATTAGATTTTACCGCAAATGTATGTAAGCCTCTGTTAAAAAATGCACGTTTTTACAAACAACAAGAATGCCAAGCTTTACACTTGCTAATCAGGCTACAACCGGACTAGGCTGGATACAAACGAGACAGCAATACTGGCACAGCCGTCTCAACTTTCAGTATTCGCTCTCCAAGGTGTACGGCAGACATACCCGATGCCAGCCACTTGGAGACTTCAAATTCATTCCAGCCACCTTCTGGACCCAGAGCCAACACACAGGGTTCCTGCAAATCCACTGGACAAGCACAGGCTTGATAGGGGTGAGCTAATAACCCCAATTTCCCTAACAATATATCCGGCAATTGATCTTCTACAAAAGGACGAAATCTTGGCACCATAGTATAGCTTGGCATGATGGTGTCTTTTGCCTGTTCTAACCCTTCCAATAAAATCTGATGAATCGACTCAGGCTGTAGCACTGGACTTTGCCAATAACTCTTTTCCACCTTAGCAGAATGAATCAAATACAATTCTTTAACACCCATAGCCGTAATATTATGCAAAGTCCGTTTTAACATATTGGGTCTAGGTAATGCCATTACCAGCACCATAGGCAAGGCTTTAGGCGGTGCCTGGGTAAGTTGCAAAGAATGAATGTGTGCAGGTAAATTTGCACTTGCTGCTTGGTATATTCCTTTTCCTAGATATCCACCTAATAAACCCACCCGTAATACCTCTCCCGACTTCGCCTTAATCACTTGATGAATATGCGATTGTTGACGCTCCGTCAGTGCATAACGCCCTTCAGACAAACTCAAGTTAGGTTGCAGTAAAATCAGATTCATATTCTTAAGTTTACACGAGAGGAAGGTTCGATAAATCGCGGCCATATATTATGACCGCGATAACAGGTTGATGGATTAATGACTTTGCTTAGATTCTTTCAGCAACAAAAGACTGCACTTGCGCTAATTCATTATCCAACACAGAGTAAGACTCTGTACGCTCAAACAAGTCTTTCATATGCTCTGGCAAACTAGGCGATTCACACGCGGCTTTTTCCACCGCTTCTGGGAATTTCACAGGATGCGCCGTCGCCAAGGTAATCATAGGCACTGTCTTGTCTTTCCAACATTGGCGAGCCGCTTCTAGACCAATTGCGGTATGTGGATCCAACAAATACTGTGTCTTAGCATGAACATCAGCAATGACTTCACAAGTGCGTTTATCATCCACCTTGTAACTGTCAAAATTCTCTTTTACATAAGACCAAGCTTGATCATTTAATGACACATCACCTTGATTAAAACGTGCCATCAAGTCATCAATCGCTGCGCCATCGCGACCATGAGCATCAAATAACAGACGCTCAAAGTTACTAGATACCATGATGTCCATACTTGGCGACAAGGTCACATTCAAGGCTTGGCGACTCATGTCATTTTCAGCAATCACGCGGTGCAAAATATCATTCTGATTAGTAGCAACCACCAACTGATCCACAGGCAAACCCATTTTCTTAGCCAAATAACCGGCAAAAATATCACCAAAGTTGCCTGTCGGTACTGAGAAAGAGACTTTACGATGAGGTGCACCAACCGCCAAAGCAGAGGAGAAGTAGTAAACAATTTGCGCCATAATACGCGCCCAGTTGATCGAGTTTACCGCACCAAGTTTAGCGCCTTTTAAAAAAGATTGATCCGCAAAGCTGGATTTCACCATGCCTTGGCAATCGTCAAAATTGCCTTTTACAGCAATATTGAAGACATTGTCATCAATAACGGTCGTCATTTGACGACGCTGTACTTCAGAAACGCGTTGATAAGGGTGTAAAATAAAGATACTTAGATGATCAGAATGACGACAACCTTCAATCGCCGCAGAACCTGTATCACCAGAGGTTGCCCCCATGATAACCAGTTTCTCATTACGCTGAGCCAATACATAATCCATTAAACGGCCTAACAACTGCAATGCAAAATCTTTAAAGGCTAAGGTTGGACCACGGAACAGTTCCAATACCCATTCGTTATTCCCGACCTGTACCATTGGCGCAATGGATTCATGATTAAAACTTGCGTAAGCATCATCAATCATGGCTTTGAAAGCGTCTTGTGGGATATCTCCCTCAACAAATGGCCACATTACTTTAAAAGCCAAATCTTGGTAGCTTAAACTGGCCCAAGAAGCGATTTCTTCCTTGCTGTAATGAGGCAAGGTTTCTGGAACATACAGGCCACCATCATTTGCCAAACCGGCTAACAAAACGTCACCAAATGACAAGGCAGGTGCTTTACCGCGAGTTGAAATGTATTTCATAGTATTCTCTCTTAAGCCAAGTTTTCGACACGGATACGTTGCACAGAACCCGCAACGTCCGGCAAGGCTTCAATGGCTGTAATCGCAGCATTCATATTGCGCTCTTTTACTTCATGCGTCATAACCACTAAAGGCACAAGATCACTGCCCTCACGCTCTCGCTGAATCAAAGATTCAATACTGATACCATTATGAGACAGAATCTGAGTGATATTGGCCAATACGCCAGCACGATCTTGAATCGTCATGTTCAGGAAAAAACCACATTCAATTTCTTCCACTGGCAAAATATTCGTATCAGACAAAGAATCCGCTTGAAAAGCCAAATGTGGTACACGATTAGTCGGATCGGCTGTCAAAGTACGAGCCACATCAATTACATCAGCCACTACAGAAGAACCGGTCGGCAAAGCGCCTGCTCCCGCACCATAAGTCAAGGTTGGACCAACAGCATCACCTTGCACCATGATGGCATTCATAACGCCATTCACATTAGCCAAAAGTTGTTTACGTGAAATCAAAGTTGGATGTACACGCAGTTCAATACCTTGTTTAGTTCGACGAGCAATACCAAGATGCTTCACGGAATAGCCTAGTTCATCAGCAAAGGCAACGTCTTCCGAGGTAATACGACTGATGCCTTCGGTATACGTCTTTTCAAACTGTAAGGGAATACCAAACGCAATGGATGCCAAAATAGTCAATTTATGTGCGGCATCAATACCTTCTACATCAAAAGTAGGATCCGCTTCGGCGTACCCTAATGCTTGAGCTTCAGCCAACACATCATCAAAATTGCGTTGTTTTTCACTCATTTCAGTCAAGATAAAATTACCTGTACCATTGATGATGCCCGCCAACCAATCAATACGGTTAGCCGAAAGGCCCTCTCGAACCGCTTTGATAATTGGAATTCCGCCAGCAACCGCGGCTTCGAAGGCAACAATAACGCCTTTTTCCTGTGCCTTGGCAAAAATTTCATTACCGTGCTCTGCAATCAAGGCTTTATTGGCTGTTACCACATGCTTGCCATTCTCAAGCGCCGTCATAACTAACTCTCTGGCCACACTGGTGCCGCCAATCAGCTCAAGAACAATATCAATCTCTGGATTATTAACCACATCGAAAATATCACGGGTCACATCAATGCCTGTCGTATCACATGCCTCATTGTCACGACGAGCTCCCACCTGCTCAATAACAATGCTACGACCAACGCGTCGTGTGATTTCTTCTGCATTTTTGAGCAGAATATTAAAACTACCGGATCCTACTGTTCCCAGCCCACAAATTCCGACTTTTACCGGTTTCAAAACATTACCCCACAGAGATGATTTCATGATTTATTGTTAGGTTTATAAAGCGTCTCATTATAACGCCAGAAGCGAACAAACCCAACGCAGAAAGAACTGAACTGGGCTCATGTTCAGTGGATTATTTTACAATAAGATTATAATCCAAGCCGAGCAGCCAATTCTTTTGGCGGCAAATATCCCGGTAAGAAAGTACCATTGTCTAATACGATACTGGGTGTACCACGAACCCCCAGCTCATTACCCAACTGATATTGATTGGCAACCGGGTTCGCACATTTATTTTCTGGCACATCTTGGCCAAGTTTGGCCTTTGTCATCCAAGCTTTTGGATCGTCTGAACACCAGATACTAACCATCTTACGATAAGCCGTCGAACCAATACCTGCTCTTGGATATGCCAAATAACGCACACTAATTCCCATCTCGTTTAATGTCGCCACATCGTTATGCAACATTCGACAATAACCACAATCAACATCGGTAAACACGGTAATGTGAGCTTTTTCATTAGCGGCTTTGAAAATCACCATGTCATTTTCAGGTAAGGATTCCACCTTCGCCATCTTGACCTGCTGGGTTTCATTCACCAGACCTTGCTCGCTGATTTTGTACAAATCACCAGCAATCAAATAGCGACCATTTTTGGTGGCATGTAAAGTTGGGCCATTTTGCAAATGCACTACATATAAACCCGCTTCTTCATGCCATTCCAATGAGTCGATGCTGTATTGTGGCAAAGCCGATTGCAGTGTTTGTCGTAGTTGAGTTTGATCTGCGTAACTGGAAGAGAAAGGAAGCAAGAAAGCGGCAGCGAAAAACACTCGTGCCCATTGCGCAAGGGTATGTTTCATGAAAACCTCAAAGACATATGAATGATCTCTATTAGGCCATACGATGGGTAGTTAGTTCCACAAAAAAAGGCGACTTGCGTCGCCTTTTTAAGGAAGAAGAAATTAGCGCTTAGCCAACTTCTCTTTAATACGTGCAGATTTACCAGAACGCTCGCGTAGGTAGTAGATCTTAGCTTGACGCACGTCACCGCGGCGTTTCACTTCAATACTCTCAACCAATGGGCTGTAAGTTTGGAAAGCACGCTCAACACCAACACCGCTTGAAATTTTACGAACAGTGAATGCTGAGTTTAGACCACGGTTACGCTTAGAGATTACAACACCTTCATAGGCCTGTAGACGCTCGCGTGAACCTTCTTTAACTTTAACTTGAACAACAACAGTGTCGCCAGGTGCAAACGCTGGGACTTCTTTTGTCATTTGTTCAGCTTCTAATTGCTGAATCAGTTTAGTTTTATTACTCATGGATGTGACTCCTAATAATATGGTTTCTTATCAAATCGAAGGCTCTTCTATTTGATAAGCTCGCAATTCCTACTCTGCCGAGGTTGAATCTTCAGTTTCGCGAATAAACTCTTCTAACAACTTTTGCCGTTCCTTGTCCAACTCAAGGTTCTGCAAAAGGTCTGGCCGGCGTTGCCAAGTTCTTCCGAGCTTCTGCTTTAAGCGCCAGCGTCTTATCTCCTCATGGTTGCCACTAAGCAGTACCGGTGGTACAGGCTCACCATTAAGTACTTCTGGGCGAGTATAATGCGGACAATCCAACAAACCATCAGCAAACGAGTCTTCCTCTGCTGAAGCCTGCTTTCCCAGTACGCCTGGCACCATCCGAAAGACAGCATCCATCAGTACCATTGCCGGCAACTCACCACCACTTAGGACAAAGTCGCCGATGGACCACTCTTCATCAATCTCAGACTGAATAAGACGCTCATCAACACCTTCATAACGACCTGCTACCAGAATAAATTCTGCTTGTTTAGCAAGCTGTTGCACGCCTTCTTGCGTCAGCGTACGCCCTTGAGGGGATAAATAAATAACTTTTGCGTTGGGTACAGTATTTTTTGCACTCGCAATCGCATCTTTGAGAGGCTGAACTTTCATCAACATCCCAGGACCACCACCATAAGGTCGATCATCCACAGTCTTATGACGGTCATGAGCAAAGTCACGGGGATTGACAAAATCCACCTCAACCAACCCAGACTTAATGGCTCTGCCCGTTACTCCGTATTGAGTAATGGCTTGAAACATCTCCGGAAAGAGCGATATAACGCTTACCTTCACGTAATTGACCTCAGCTTATCGATTAAAATTCCGGATCCCAATTTACCAGCATTTCTTGTTGTTCCAAATCAACATTGAGAACATACGTCTCTGGTACATAAGGAATCAGGCGTTCTTCACGATCAAAACTGCCTTCACACGCACGGACAACGACAACATCATTCGCACCGGTTTCCATAAGTTGAGAAACCTTCCCCAAGAGGACACCCTCTTTGGTAATTACCCTAAGACCTTCTAACTGACTCCAGTAAAAATCACCGTCGTCCAATTCAGGAAGATCTTTCGCATCGATATAAATGTCTAAGCCACAAATCTCTTTTACTTGATCCCTGTCGCTGTAACCTTTTATCGAGGCAACCAAACCACGCCCTTGTAGACGGCCTTGGCCTAACTCTACGGTTTTCCACCCACTTGGAGTGTTCAACCACCAATGCTTATAATCAAAGATTCCTTGCATCGGTTCAGTGTGCGAATACAACTTCACCCACCCTTTAACACCATAAACAGATGTAATGCGTCCAACCACAAGGGCTTGCTCTGGAGCGGCCACTTGCTTTACCTTAGACATAGCACTACCTCTGAATTAAGCGTTTTTGCTAGCTTCTTTAACAAGCTGAGCGGCACGGTCAGATAGCTGAGCGCCTTGGCTAACCCAGTGATTTACACGATCTAGATCGATGCGTAAACGTTCTTCTTGACCACGAGCAATAGGATTAAAGAAACCCAAACGCTCGATATAACGACCATCACGCGCACGACGGCTATCAGCCACGTTCAAGTGATAGAATGGGCGCTTCTTAGAGCCACCACGAGAAAGACGAATAGTTACCATATGATTGGTTCCTTATTGCTTAACGAAACACCTCTTGCCGAGTCCTTTTTGACTCATACTACAAGAAGGCGGCATATTCTAGTCTATAAAGCAGAAAAACAAAAGGGCGAATCACTCGCCCTTTTAATAAAAACCGTACTTTTTTTGCTAAAGCCAGAAAAAACAAGCCAATAGGCTTAAAACTTAGGAAATCCGCCACCCGGAAGACCACCAGGCATCATCCCCCCTAAACCTCGCATCATTTTTTTCATGCCACCTTTGCTACTGAATTTCTTCATCATCTTCTGCATTTGTTTATGCTGCTTTAGCAAACGATTCAAATCCTGAATTTGCAAACCCGCACCGGCCGAGATACGTTTTTTACGCGAACCATTAATCACATCAGGATTGCGACGCTCTGCTGGCGTCATAGAATTGATCAAAGCTTCCATGCGCACAAACATCTTATCATCTACTTGATCTTGAATATTGCCCAATTGCCCCATGCCCGGCAACTTGTCCAACATAGAACTCATGCCACCCATGTTTTTCATTTGTTGAAGCTGCTCTTTGAAATCTTCCAAATCAAAGCCTTTGCCTTTTTTCAGCTTTCCGGCCAGTTTTTCGGCTTTGTCCTTATCAATTTTTTGTTCCGCTTCCTCAATCAAGGACAGCATATCGCCCATCCCTAGTATGCGCGACGCTAGACGATCTGGATGAAAAGGCTCCAAAGCGTCGGTTTTTTCGCCCACACCTAAGAACTTAATTGGTTTGCCGGTAATATGACGCACAGAAAGCGCCGCACCCCCACGTGCATCACCATCCGTTTTGGTTAACACCACCCCAGTCAACGGCAGTACTTCACCAAAGGCTTTGGCCGTATTGGCGGCATCTTGACCTGTCATGGAGTCGACTACAAACAAGGTTTCAATGGGATTGACCGCCGCATGTAAGGCTTTAATTTCGGCCATCATGTCTTCATCAATTGCCAAGCGACCCGCGGTATCGACGATCACCACATCTTTGTGCGCTTTACGAGCGTAATCAATGGCATTATTGGCAATGTCGATTGGCTTTTGCGATAGATCACTGGCGATAAAATCAACGCCAATTTCATTGGCTAAAGTTTCAAGCTGCTTGATCGCAGCAGGGCGATAAACGTCCGCACTGACCACAGAAACCGATTTTTTCTCACGTTCTTTAAGGTATTTTGCCAGCTTGGCAGTCGACGTGGTTTTGCCCGCACCTTGTAGACCCGCCATCAAGATAACCGCTGGCCGAGCAGCACGCAGGTTCAGGCCGTCATTCGCCTGCCCCATAACAGTTTCTAATTCTTGTTTAACGATTTTAAGAAAGACTTGTCCCGGACTCAGACTCTTGGTGACTTCAGTTCCAACGGCCCTATCTTTTACTGCTGCGATAAAGTCTTTAACAACAGGTAAAGCAACATCGGCTTCTAGCAGCGCCATACGCACTTCGCGTAACACATCTTTGATATTGTCTTCGGTTAATTTGGCTTTTCCTCGAATTCGATCTAAGGAGGAAGTTAAGCGTTCCGATAAATTGTCGAACATATTGCCCTCAAATTTGGCTCAAGAATGGAAAAAAACCGACCGTTTCAGTTTATCCAAGGTGAAATTGGTTTTATTATAACGGATAAATGATTATCACCCTATACCTTTACTAAGCGGACAGCACAGTTTCATGACTCAAATATCCCTATGGTTAGCGTGCATTGCCTGCTTAATTGCGGGTGCAGTGTATTATTTCCGCCCACACCATCGCTTTACGCAAATGATTGGCGCATTGACCATTGCCTCTCATACCTTTGCTTTGATGCAATTACTGCTCAATCAAGATGGCTTTAACTTTCTTACCATAGGTCTGTTAATCGCATTAATTGGCAATACCCTATTATGGTTCAGCAATCGTGATAAAGATTTATCCCTATTAATTGGCGCTGCATTTCCTTTAAGCGCTACTATGATTGGATTAAACGCGATTCAACCTTGGGACTTACAGCAATTACACAGCCACTCGTGGGGAACGAGTGCACACATTTTGATTGCTTCTGTAGCTTACAGCTTATTTGCCAGCGCTTGTGGGGTTGGCATCCTTCTTTCCATGCAGGAGTACCAACTCAAACACCATAAGCTCAAACAATTGCTGCGTGTGCCGCCTTTACAAGTACTAGAACAATTGATGTTTGAATTCATTTGGGCCGCCTTCATTTTACTCACCATCACCATTTTCACCGGCTTCTACTTTATAGAAGATATGTTTGCACAACATTTGGTGCACAAAACTTTCTTTACCATTGCTTCTTGGTTTGTTTTCGCAGGCTTATTACTAGGTCGCCACATTGCTGGTTGGCGTGGTCAGTTGGCAGTTAAACTGACACTAAGCGGATTTTTCTTATTGATGCTAGGCTACTTTGGCAGTCGTATTGCATTACAAATCATACTGCAACCCTAAAGAAAACTGCTAAAGTATGTTTGACAGTGCGTTCTTAAGAACTAATAATTCCACTATCTTAATTATTGAGGCGATCCCTTCTTGAACGAAATACCCTTAAGTTTGCTCGGCGGCATCTTGGTTTTTTTGATTTTATTTTCCGCTTTTTTTTCAAGCTCAGAAACCAGCATGCTGTCGTTAAACAAATATCGACTCAAGCATCTCGTAAAGAACAAACATAAATCGGCCATAAAAGTCAGCTCGCTACTTGAACGTCCAGATCGACTTATTGGCGTTATTTTAATTGGCAATAACTTTGTCAACATACTTGCTTCCGCCATTGCTACCATTATTGCCGTAAGACTGTGGGGCGATGCCGGTGTAGCCATCGCGACCGGCGTACTGACATTGGTGATTCTTATCTTCGCTGAGGTTACGCCCAAAACATTCGCTGCTCTGTACCCTGAGAAGTTGGCATTTCCATTCTCATGGATTCTAGCCGTCATACTAAAGTTACTTTATCCATTGGTATTACTCGTTAACACGCTTTCCAATGGCTTACTGCGCATTTTTGGCGTACAAGCTCAAAGCAACAATCATGATAAATTGGACTCTGAAGAGCTGCGCACTGTGGTAAACGAAGCCAGCGGACTGATTCCTGCGGCCCACCAAGACATGTTGCTTTCTATCTTGGATCTCGAAAAAGTTTCCGTTGAAGACATCATGATCCCTCGCAATGAAGTCGTTGGCATCGATATTGAGGATTCCATCGAAGAGATTATTGAGCAAATTTGTCAAACTCGCCATACCCGCATGCCAGTTTACAATGGTGAAATCAACAAGGTCATTGGCATACTGCACGCCCGTCACGCCGCCATCTTCTTGCGTGACCCTTCACCATCAAAAGCGGCCTTATTAAAAGCCACGGTAGAACCTTACTTCATCCCCGAAAGCACTTCCTTAAATACGGTTTTGCTAAATTTCCAAAAAGACCACCAGCAAATGGGGGTAGTGGTTGATGAATATGGTGACGTACAAGGCATTGCCGCTCTAGAAGACGTCTTAGAAGAAATTGTGGGTGAATTTACTCAACCCACTCAAGACGAAGAAGAAGAAATCAAAACCTTGGATGACGGTTCATTCCGTATTGAAGGCTCTACTCATATACGAGAGATCAACAAAGCCCTAGAATGGCATTTGCCTACCGACGGGCCAAAAACACTAAATGGCTTGATCATTGAAACGCTTGAATTTATCCCTGAGCATCCGATCAGCTTATGGGTCGAAAACTACTTAATTGAAATCCAAGAAATTGAAGATAAAGTGGTAAAATACGCCAAACTTCAATTAAAGCGGTAAGGATGTACAGATGAGATACTGCCCCAAATGCGGTCACCAAGTTGATATGATGATTCCAGCAGGTGACAACCGTCCACGAGCAGTGTGTCCAAGTTGCCATCATATTGACTATGACAATCCGCGCCTCATAACGGGCACCATTCCTTTGTATCAAGGAAAAATACTGCTTTGTCGACGCAGCATAGAGCCACGCCTTGGCTACTGGACACTACCAGCAGGCTTCATGGAAAACCAAGAAACCACCAGCGAAGGCGCGTTACGAGAGACCTTAGAAGAATCTGGCTCTATCGCTCACTGTAAACAAGCCTTCAGCATGATTAGCATACCCAAGATCAATCAAATACACCTGTTCTATATTGCCGAGTTAGAAAGAGACGACTTCCATCCAACAGAAGAGAGTTCGGAAGTTGCCTTGTTCGCTTTAGATGACATCCCTTGGGATGATATGGCCTTTAGCAGCGTCACCAAAACACTCGAATTTTTCATAGAAGATCACAAAACTGGTCAATATGGTTTCCACGAAGACATCATTCGCATTAATTCCGTGCCCGACGAATACTAGGTGCTAACTGGAATCAAATGATAAGCCACTTCCTCATAAGGGTGCGTGGCAAGTAAAGCAGTCACCACAGGGTCTTTATACTGTTCCAACAACACCATTTCCACACGATACTCTTCAACTTGCTCAACCCTTCCGACACTACCAAGGTAAGGTTCGGCACCATCCTTTGGACAGAATTGCCCTTGTCCCAGTACTTGCCAGCAACATGCTTCATACTGCCCCATACGACCCGCGCCAGCGGCAAACACGGCCTTCTTAACAACTTCAAGGTGACTGATAGGCACATAAAACACTAGCGAATACATTGCGACTTCCTTCAGTTCAAATAGCAGAGTAATGACTAAATCAAGCTCATTTGCTCTAACGTATCAGGCAAAATCAGCTGTTTTTGAATCAAAGCACCATTGGCCACCAACTTATCATCCAACCAAGATGCCAGAGTTGGCGCCGCGATATTGTCAGAGGAATGCACAAATACAGTGGGACTTAACCCTTGCTCTAACCACTGTTTTATCTTTGCAGCCCATTGATCCAGCCAAACATGATTACTCGCTAAATCAGGGTGCCCAATATAGCGAACCACGGGATGCCTTGCCGTGACAACAGGGTGACAGGGCACTCTTGGTTTCTTTTGTTGAGCGTCCGCCAGACTGTCATTATAGGCAGGCGTTGAAAATACCGGACGCGAGTCCATTATCACTCGATCCACATGACGATCGGACAAGGCATTCAAAAAAGCCGCTTCGTATTGACCTTTATCAAAAAATTCCAAATGACGCACCTCAACACATAAAGGTGTGCCGAGCTGCCATTCCTCCAACAACGCCTGAATAAAGGGCAGTCGCTCTGCTGCCAAGCGCCCCGGCAATTGCAGCATGCTTGGTCCCAACTTAGGAAGAAGCGGCGCTAACGTATCTTGAAAAGCCAACCAATCATCACGTATTGCTTGCCATGGACGTTGCGCTGAAGCATGAGAAATCTGTTGCGGCACCTTGAAACAAAAGCGAAAATTTTCTCCCACTTGACCAAACCAGCGCAATAATTGCGAATCCGCCACAGGTGCATAAAAAGTACTGCCGACTTCAACCGAGGAAAAAACCTTAGCGTATTCTGCCAGCCGCTCACCACTGGGCACGGCAGACGAATACAACCAATCCACCCAAGCTGAATGCTGCCACTGAGCCATACCGTATAAAATCGTCATAGAGTAATGGGGCGATATTCCACACGCTCAATACAATAGCGTTTTTCCCCTTGCGCACGACGAATCATCACCTCATCACCCTCTTCTTTTTTCAACAATGCTTTTGCCACTGGTGAATCCATACTGATGTAATCCACATGATGATCCAACTCATCTGGCCCCACAATCCGAAAACACTCCTGCTGCCCAACGTCGTCTTCTAGTGTGACCCAGGCACCGAAAAACACCTTACTTTGATCATCCGGAATGCGATCCACTACCTTACAATGATCCAGACGCTTTTCTAAATAACGTACCCTACGATCAATTTCTCTCAGCTGCTTTTTGCCATAAATGTATAAGAACCCCATATCGAAACATACTATGAATCGCCACTAGTTAGCTAGACACCTTTTAGTTTATTAAAACTGCTATGCATACCTATGAGTTTTTATAGGTTAATCATATATTTGAGAGATAATTAGCTTGCTCATGAATCCAATCTCTAAATAGCTTGACCTTAGGGCGATGTGCAGAAGACTCTGTAGTTACTGTGTAATAACTTAGTTCAGCAGATCTAGCTAAGTTGAGCGGACGTACTAACTTTCCTGATTTAATTAACTGCGCAATTAAAGCTCCTCGGCCTAATGCAATTCCACATCCTTCTACCGCAGCATTTATCATCAATGCTGCATTGTCAAAATATAGATTAGAAAAGGAATTTATGTCTTGATAGTGTTCATCCTTAATCCATCGCTTCCAATTCATGCTAGATTCAAATTCATTAACGTTTAAATCATGTAATAAAGTATGCTTTAACAAATCTTTGAACCCTACTACAGGATTATCAATTAAAATCGAAGGGGAGCAAACTGGGCTAACTACTTCTCGAAGGAATCTTTTTGAGTTATAGCCAGGGAAGTTTCCATTGCCATGTACTAGCCTGATATCCACATGACCTAATTTTAAGTCAGGTGCTTTCTCACTAGATAAAATATGCAAATCTATCTGTGGGTGTAACTTTGAGAAGTCCTTCAGGATAGGTAATAACCAAAACTGTGCCAAAGAGGGAGCAATATTAACAACTAACTTCCCGCTAAGTCCTTCTGATTTCATATTTGTCAGCCCTCGTTCGAAATGCTCTATGCCATTTTGGACTTCAATTAGCAACTCTGCTCCTGAATTGGTTAGTTCTAATCGCTTTGGGAACCTTAGAAAAAGTTTTGCATTTAGTAATTCTTCGAGAGACTTAATCTGATGACTGACCGCGGCTGGAGTAATATTTAGCTCATGAGAGGCGGCAGCAAACCCTCCTAATCTAGCTGCCGCTTCGAATGTCCTTAAGTAGTTAAATTTTTGAAATTTCATCTAAATATCCTTATCAAGAAATGAGTTGGTGTACTCATTGTATTGTTGAGAATTATATCTTTTAAGCTAAAGGTTGCCATGAGGCTGTAGAGTCATTCCAGTAGCATGCACAGCAGCCCTAAATTTACTGATGCGCTAAGCGATTTGATCAAAGCGAATTTTCCCAGTTTGGGGATTGTAGTGATTCTGCTTTAAGTTGCTTCCAAGCAACTGTTTCACTCGATACATAGCCTTTCAGCTATACAGTGCTTGCTGCAACCAGGCTCCTTCTTCCACATCTTATTTGAACCATGAATTTATTGTCCAGCTACAGCAACTTTTCGAGGTTGTCCTTTCTCCCAAAATGCAGTCACCTTTGTAGTGGTCAACTAATTCCGGACAGTAAATTAGGTTGGCCCTCTGCTTTGGCAGGTGGCATCTGTAGTGGCATAGTAAATTTGGCCACCTAATTAGAGGTGATACACTCACCTCATAGATAAAACAGGTGAACCAATGACTAAACCAAGACGACCGAACTTTAGCCCCGAGTTTCGCTTAGATGCTGCAAAGCTAGTCTTAGAACAAAACTACAGTGTTATTGAAGCTGCCGAAGCCATGGGGGGGGAAATCCACCATGGATAAATGGGTGAGACAATTTCGATCAGAGCTACGTGGTGAATCTCCTAAAGCAACACCAATGACGGATGAACAGTGACGAATTCGGGAGTTAGAGAAGCAAGTCAAACGCCTTGAAATGGAAAAAGACATACTAAAAAAGGCTTCAGCTCTCTTAATGTCGGACGAGCTGAAAGGTTTGCGCTAATTCAGCGGCGACAAGAGAGCTATCCTGCTAATCACTTATGTCAGCTGTTCAGCGTACACCGCAGCAGTTACAGATACTGGCGAGATGAAGCGATTGGTGAATCACCTGCACGTCTTCTGCTGAAGGAAAAAGTGCGAGAAGCCTTTGAGGTCAGTAAGGGGTCAGCAGGTGCTCGTACTATCGCAGCAATTGTCTCTCAAGATGGAACCGATTTGAGTCGTTATGTCGCAGGTAATTTAATGCGTGAACTTGCTTTGGTTAGCTGTCAGCAGTCGAAGCATCGTTATCAACGCGCATCACAAGAGCATCCTGTTGCTCCTAATTTGCTTGCTCGTCAATTTACTGTCGACGCTCCAAATAAGGTTTGGTGTGGTGATATAACCTATATTTGGACGGGCAAACGATGGGCTTACTTAGCTGTAATTTTGGATTTATACGCAAGAAAACCTGTTGGTTGGGCGATGTCCTTGAACCCGGACAGTGAGCTTGTTAGCAAGGCTCTAACGATGGCCTACGAATTAAAAGGCAAACCTAAAGAGTTGATGTTCCATTCTGATCAAGGCACTCAATATACGAGTTTAAAATATCGCCGTTTATCGTGGCGATATCAGATTAAGCAGAGTATGAGTCGCCGAGGGAACTGCTGGGATAATGCACCAATGGAGCGATTCTTCAGAAGTTTGAAGACCGAATGAATGCCGGAATTAGGCTATCGGACTTTTTTAGAAGCAAAGCAAGCAATCACAGATTATATAGTCGGCTACTTCTGTCCAATAAGGCAGCATCGGCACAACAACATGATGTCACCTAATAGAGTGGAAGAACTGTACTGGAAAAACTATAAAACCGTGGCCAGTTTTACTTGACCACTACAGTCGCACTTCGGAATTGAATCCGCGAATGACTTAGCCTTTCAAATCGTAAGTTTTATTATTTCATTTCATTAAATTACTAAAAACTTAAGTATTACTAAATGCTTCACAGCACTTGTCTTTATTAGGGTGATGTACCTCATTGAATGGGGTCTATCTAACTAGTGGCGATTCACATAGTCCAATTAGTCATCTCCTTTTTGATATTCACTGATACAGCAGACCTCAATAAGATTTATTGGATCTAGAAAAAACAGCCAGTAAAAATACAAGACTTATTTTTTCTAATGCTATAGAAAAGGATATGTAGTTCGTACATAACAATTTTCTATTGTATCGTTTATGTATAACTTTCAAACCACTTATAAATATGGTGAGTTACTCGCCCCCTGTAGTAAGGATTGTAAAGTTTATAGTATATATGGGGTGTGAAGTTGTAGAGGGTGTTTTTAGGCTCAACAAAAATAACGGTTGATTGAAGTTGTTAGTTAAAATAATGGAGCTAGATATTATGGAAGTACAAAATATCAAGGAAGTTCAAAACTTGACTATTGAGTCTGAAGTCAGAAGTTATAGTCGATATTTCTATGACACCTTTAACTCAGCAGACGGTTCTATCGTAAATGGTGAATCAGGTAAAAGTTATATAGATTTTCTTTCTGGCTGTGGAGGACTTAACTATGGCCACAATGATAGAGACATACAAGCATCAATAATCGAATATCTTAAAAGTCAGGGAATTGTTATGTCGATGGACATGTCAACAAAAACTAAGGAAGAGTTTTTAAGTAGTTTTCAACAAATTATCCTAAAGCCGAGATCATTGGATTATAAAGTTCAATTCACGGGGCCAACTGGTGCAAACGCCGTGGAAGCTGCAATAA
This sequence comes from Marinomonas sp. ABL3_031, assembly GCF_056161265.1. Classification (NCBI taxonomy): domain Bacteria; kingdom Pseudomonadati; phylum Pseudomonadota; class Gammaproteobacteria; order Oceanospirillales; family Oceanospirillaceae; genus Marinomonas; species Marinomonas sp. ABL3_031. The sequence continues at coordinate 30,824 of NZ_JBSWYU010000015.1, read as the reverse complement.
AGCTGGCTCGAAAGGTAACAGGTAGAACAAATGTAATTGCATTTACCAATGCTTTTCATGGCTGCACTTTAGGAGCCTTATCCTTAACCGGAAATAGTCACCATAGACAATCCTCTACAAGCCTACTTAATCAGGTAACAAGGCATCCTTATGATGGATATCTTGATCCTTCAATCGACACGGCTGAATACCTAGAAAAATTAATTGAAGACCGTTCCTCAGGAATTGATCTACCTGCTGCGATAATTGTTGAATGTATTCAAGGTGAAGGTGGGCTAAATGTCGCAAGTAAAGAGTGGTTGATTAAGTTACGCAAGATTGCTACTGAAAATGAAATAATCTTAATTGTCGATGATATTCAAGCTGGTTGTGGGCGTCGAGGTACTTTTTTTTCTTTTGAGGAGCAAGGTTTTATACCGGATATAATTGTCTTAGCAAAGTCATTATCTGGATATGGTTTGCCACTTTCCTTAGTTCTCTTTAAGCCAGAATTAGATCTATGGGAACCAGGAGAGCATAACGGTACGTTTAGGGGAAATAACCTAGGATTCGTGTCAGCGACAGCCACATTAAAGAAACATTGGACCACAAACTATTTGACTTTAGAGGTCAAGCGAAAAGAAAAAATATTCAAGTCATATTTGAAAGAGCTGGAAATAAAATATGGCTTTGAAATTAAAGGTTGTGGATTAATTATCGGAATTGATACGAAACTCTCAGAATATAGTAAAACTATTAGAGATGTTTGCTTTCAAAATGGATTAATTATAGAGACTTGTGGCCCTGAAGATACAGTAATTAAGTTTCTTCCCGCTTTAACAATACCCGACAAGCTATTAAATGAAGGCTTAAAAATATTATCAGAAAGTATAAAGATTGTAATGGATTTATACTCTAAAAAAATTAGTGTATAGCAAAATTATCGTGAGAGTTTTATGAAAATTGAATTAGAAAAAGAAGTGGTCAAAAAGTCAACATTAGGGCTGAATAAATACTCGCTTGAAGAAATAGCTTTTTTTCAAAAGGAATTTTTATCGAAAGGTTTTACTCGTCTGCCAAAATTATTATCAACCGAACTTTTAAAAGAGTTACTTATTGAGAGTGAAAATATTGTGAAGCTCAATGGTAAAAATAAAAACTTACTAATGAAAAGCACAAATGACACGCCAAGAATTATGCGGACAGTTGGGCAAGATGTTATTTCTAAAAAAAGTAAAATAATACCAGAGCTTTATGCATCTGACTTCATCCCGGATTTAATGTCTGCCATTGTCGATGAGAAAGTGTTCAGAGCACCCTGGCCACCAGAAGAGTTCGTTTTGTCTAATCTAGTTAGAGACGGCGATACTCACGGTTGGCACTGGGATGATTATTCCTTTGCTATCGTTTTATACCTTAAGTCTCCTGAAATTAATCAAGGTGGTTTTGTTCAGACATGTGCTGGAGGCACTTGGGACAAAAGTAACCCTAAAGTAAACGAAACGCTATTAAATGGATCTATTCTAACGCATCGATGTGAGGCAGGAGATGGATATATTCTTAACGCTAAAAAAAACCTTCACCGTGTTACTCCAATTTGTAATGGTGGGGAGAGGTTGATTATAAATATGACATGGGCAAGTTCTGAAGATCTCAAAGAAAATTTAACCCATGAGACTAACGACATTTTATTCGCAAATTAATACCAGGACTAATTTAATGAAATATAAGAAACAACCTAGGGAAGAACTTTATGAAAGACTCCATAAATACTTACAGCCTTATATAACTTGGCTTAGTGGAATACCATCAGGCTTTGAAAAATATAACTTAAAACTAAACTCATTTGCAGTTATAGCTCTGGCTGTATTGTCAATATCAATTGGCTTTTTATTTATTTATTCAGCAATTAGTGTAGCCGGTTTATATGGTGGTCTGAGCTATTTTATCGGTTTTTGCTTTGTTTCAGGCGGGATGAGAAGACTTGATGTTTTAATAATACATCAGTCTTTACACAACAAAGTATTTTCTTCAATAAAATGGAATAAATATATTGGAGAATTTTTAACAATAATGCTTATTAGGACACCGTATGAAAATAATAAAAAAGGACATTTGGGACACCATCGTTCACCTTGTGATGAAAGTGATGAAGATATTATTTTTCTTAAAGAAGCGGGTATATATCTTCAAAAAAGCAGAGCAAAACTTTATATAAAAATACTTTTAACAGTGTTTTCTCCTTTTTTTCATTTTAGGTTTATCTGGTATAGATTGAGCGCTAATTTATTTTCTGACACATCTAAATTAAGAAAATTATTTTTTGTGTTCTACCTGTCTAGTCTGATAACTATATCTGTTACCTTTGGTTATGAATTAAATATACTACTCTACTGGATAGTGCCTCTAATTTTTGGATTTCAAATTTCTAATTTCCTATATACATTGACAGAGCACAGATGGTGGTTGTTTAAGAATGAAAAAGCTAGAAGTAGGGAAAATAAAGACCAACTTTCATTTGCCAGAGTTTGTTGTTCTATTCCGCCTAAAAATGGTAACTGGGTTCTTTGGTGGTGTGAGGCTATATTTATCCATACACCTGTAAGATTGTTTATCGTTGTAGGTGACACTGTTCAACATGACTTACACCATGTTGCTCCTGGCTGCGATTGGCCCAATTCAATGATAGAGCGCGCTTATCATTTTAATAAAACACCGGAAAGATTTACGGAAGTTTGGGGCGGTTTTTTTGCTCATGTAGAAGAAGCTAATTTGGAAAAGGGGGTAACATGTTTAAAAGTAGTTCAATAGAACAACCATATGTATTTTCAACCTTAATAGGGATTATATCAGGATTATGTGCAGCAATTATTTGGGGGTTATGGCCTGTTATAACTAGATATGGTGTGACAAATGAATTCTCAGCTGAAGATATTGTAGTAGTAAGGTTTATATTTGCAGGTATCGCATTAACTCCTTTTTATTTTAGTAGAAAAGTATATAAGAGCATTTCCATTTCACGTTCAATTATTTTGTCTACAACTGCTGGTGCTATATATGTATATGTTTCATCTCTAGGATTGAAATTTGTTCCAGCTGGACACTTAGGAGTAGTGGAAACTGGAACAATGTTAGCATTGAGTGCTATAGGTGGTTTTTTTATTTTGAAAGAGGAAAAAAGCCAAAACCAAATTTTTGGTTATATTTTAGTTTTCTCTGGAATGTTAACTATCAATTGGCAAAGCCTCTCTATCTCTGACAAAAATGTAATTCATGGAGATATGTTACTTGTTTTAGGTGGTGCTTTATGGGCTGTATATACCGTTCTATCTAATAAATGGGCTCTAAATTCTTGGGATGCTGTTATTGCAGTTTCCTTTTGGTCACTTATAACATGGGTTCCATTTTTCATTATTTATTCTGACATTTCATTTACCACTAAAGACTTAAATGGTTGGTTAGCTCAGGGAATAAGTCAGGGACTTGTGGCTGGGATTTTAGGTTTATGGTCTTATTCATTGGCAGTTAAGAAGCTTGGAGCAGCCCGCGGATCTCTTTTTGGTGCTTTAGTTCCTGCAATAGCATCAATAGGTGGCTTTTTATTTTTATCTGAAGTTCCTACTATTTATGAATTTATTGGTGTGGTTCTAACAACCATTGGTATTGTTATTTCTATGAAAGGGAAAGTTAATGAGTAAATTTATAAACATCGCAGTTATAGATAAAACAGGTCGAGGCCATGCGATTTGTGAGAGCCTACTATCTAATAATGAAAATTTATATATTCATTATATACCTGGAACTGGAGGGGTATTCTCACCAAGAATAAAGGTGGTTGATGATATTATAGTTGAAGATGCAAAGGCCATTTCTTATTACTGTAAAAATAATAAGGTTGAGCTTATATTTGTTTCTCATATAGATGCATTAAAAAATGGCGTTACCGATACCTTAAGAGAAAACGGTTTTAAAGTATGTGGGCCTTCTAAATCAGCAACTTTGCTAGAAAGTAGTAAATTGTTTTGTAAGGAAATTTGTGAGAGTGAAAATATCCGAACACCACTTTCAAAAGAATTTAATTGTCTATATGAACTTGTTGATTTTTTAAAAAATAGAGGCAGTGTAGATTATTTTGTCAAAGCCGATTGGCTAACAAGGAATGGGAATGGGGCATTCTTAGTTAAACCAGATGAGAAATTACATGTTATTCTAGAAAAAGTAGATCTAATATGTAGTCAAAACCCAGATAATCCATTTAAATTTATTATCGAGGAATATCAAAACGGAGTTGATTTTTCTGCTCACTATTTTTTAAACACACATAGCATTATTGAGCTTCCATCTTCTATGGATTATAAAAAAAGTCTAGAAAAAGATAAGGGCGATAATTGTGATGGAATGGGAAGTATATCTCCACATCCTTTTGACAGTAGTAGCATTAGAAATAAGATCAAAGAAAATATACTGAAACCGCTGTTATCCGGACTTGCAAAGAGAGGAGTGACATTTAACGGTCCAATATATTTGGGATTGAGAATAGACAATCAAGGAGCCCCCGTTTTAATTGAAGTTAATGCAAGGCTTGGTGACTCAGAGTCGGAAGTTATTTTCCCAAGGATTAATTCAGATTTATCTAAATTAATTTATGATATAGCATCTGAAAAAGGAATAAGAAAATCAATAATTGTAAATGAAAAACATTGCATGACAATAAGTCTGGTTACTGGATCAGTGACTAGCGATAATAATGAAAAAGAGGACAAGTCTACTTTTTGGCCAAATAGCAATGTTCCAACCAATGAAGTAGTTAATTATAGGCCACATCTACTAAAAAATGATGTTAGAGTTTATTGGGCCAATGTTAAGATGAAAAATGAATCATGTATTGAGACAACAGTAGGCCGTATTGCTCATATTTCAGCTTTAGGGCAGACTCTAGAAGAAGCAGCTTATTCAATATATAGCTCCACAGATTCAGTAGACTTTAAGAGTAAGCGTTTCAGAACAGATATTGGTAATTTTTATTTTGAAGTTCCTAGTGTCGCGTGATGTAGTATACAAGCTTAAACATTTATTTAAGAGATGTGTAAGCTTACTTTAGTAATTGAAATTGATTCAAAGGGTGAATCGCCACTAGTTAGCTAAACACCCGCAAATTCAGATAATAAGTGCACCACTCATGGTTGAATAGGTGGCGAGAGATCAACTGCCCATAGGTGGTATTCTAACGTCGCCAAACAATTAAAGTATTACCATGAGCTATAAGCAGTTGATCGAAGGACAAAGATACCAGATTCAAGCCTATTTAAGCGAACGTTTAAGTTACAGAGAGATTGGCAGGCGACTTAACGTCAGTCATTCCAGCATCAGTCGAGAGTTAAAACGCCATACTATCAATGGCACTTATGAGCCAAGTGTTGCGCAGCGGCGTGCTCAATATCGACGATACTATGCAGCGAAAAGTCAGATCTCACAGAAAACCATCGACTATGTTGAGTTTTGTCTATCGCTAAAGTGGAGTCCTGAACAAGTATCAGGCGTCAGCAGAATGATTGGTTTACCCGTTAGCCATGAATGGATTTATGGTTATGTGCAGAGAGACAAGCGTGAAGGGGGTAAGCTCTATAAGCATTTACGACATAATGGTAGGCGATACCGAAAAGGAAACCGTGCCAAACGGGTCATTATTCCTAATCGAATTGGTATCGAAGAGCGCCCTGAAATCGTGGATACAAAACAGCGTTTTGGTGACCGGGAGGTCGATACCGTTTTAGGTAAACAAGGTACTGGAGCGATTGTTAGTTTGGTTGAGCGAAAGAGTAAGATGTACTTAATCCGTAAAGTGCCCAAGAAAAGTGCAGAAGACGTATGTCGAGCCGTCGGTGCTATGCTGTGGCGTTATCGTCGTCACGTGCATACGATTACCGCCGATAACGGAACAGAATTCTGTGCTCACGAAAGTATCGCCCAGAAGCTCAAGGCCGATGTGTATTTTGCTAACCCCTACGCCTCTTGGGAGCGCGGTTTAAATGAAAACTTTAACGGCTATTCCTAAGGGAACGAATCTCAGAACGGTGACTGATGAAGAGATTGCGAAGGTGCAAAGGTCGATAAACCTTAGACCAAGAAAGTGCCTTGGCTATAGACAACCTGCGGTCGTGTTTGATGAACTACGAAGCGCAGCATAATTTAGAGAGTGGTGCACTTCGGAGTTGAATTCGCGCCTTTTAGTTAGATAAAATGATCTAATTGAGAGGTATTTATGAGCAAAACACGTTACCCAGAACAATTCAAAATTGAAGCGGTTAAGCAAGTGACTGAAGCAGGCTTTAGTGTTGCTGAAGTCGCTAATCGCCTAGGCACCACCACTCACAGTTTATACGCTTGGATTAAACGATATGGCCATGAGGCAGAATCGTTTGCAGAGGCTTCTGCTGAGTCGAGCGAGATTCTTCGTCTTCGGAAAGAACTCAAGCGAGTGACGGAAGAGCGCGACCTGTTAAAAAAAGCCGCGGCGTACTTCGCAAGCCACCCAGACTAAGATACGCCTTTATCAGGGGTCACTGTGCCGACTTTTCCGTAAGGCAACTATGCAATCTCTTTGATGTTCACCCTAGTGGCTATTACGTTTGGTTGAAAGAGCCAAAATCAAAACTTGCTAAGGAAAATGAACGGCTAACAGGTCTTGTCAAACAACTCTGGCAGGAATCGGGTTGTGTCTACGATTATCGAAAGATCTATCAAGACCTGAGATCCTTGAATGAATCTTGCGGTATTAATCGAGTAGATTATCTGATGCGAAGAGCGGGACTCAAGGCTCAGGTGGGTTATCGTAAGCCTAGGGCTCGGTCAGGAGAAACTCATACGATAGCCAGCAACATACTTGAAAGACAGTTTAATCCGGAAAGCCCGAATACAGCGTGGGTTACTGATATTACGTATATCCGAACACATGAAGGCTGGCTGTATTTATCCGTCGTACTCGATCTCTATTCGCGTCGAATAATAGGCTGGAGTATGGGGTCAAGAATGGTGAAGGAACTTGTTCTTGATGCACTGATGATGGCAGTATGGAGAAGAAAGCCAAAGCGTAGGGTGACGATTCACTCAGACCAAGGCAGTCAGTTCACGAGCTATGATTGGCACAGATTTTTGGACGACCACAACTTACAAACCAGTATGAGTCGACGTGGAAATTGTCATGATAATGCTGTTGCTGAAAGCTTTTTCCAGCTTTTAAAGAGAGCGAGTGAAGCGAAAGATTTACTCGACAAGGGGAGAAGCAAAACAAGACATTTTTAATTATAACGAAATGTTTTATAACCCTGTAAGACGCCATAGTGCTAATGATATGTTGTCACCTGTTGAGTATGAAAAGCTGTTCGAAAGATGACTGAGAAGTGTCTACTGAACTAGTGGCGATTCATACACTGATTATCAACGGGGCCCGAGCTTTGGTCATTCATATTTAAAGAGAAGACAGACAGTTTGAGTTGTTGGGTGAGACAATTGCTCAGTACGAAAGGATTCAATAAAACGGTAGTGGCCGTCGCCAATAAACTGGTCAGAATAGCGACAGCCATGCTGAAAAGTAGGCTTGAATATCGTCAACCTGTCGCACAGTAATGACGATGTAAAACAACCCTGTAAATAAAGAAAGTACCAACCTAGACAGTTAGCAATATAGATTGAACCGAATGAACAGCTAGCAAGCAAACCAAATTAAACCTGAATAGGTCTGCGGCTCTTGAAGCCGTTAATCCGATAAGGCGTTTGGTTCACAGCGAATAAGAGCCGTTGAGGTCTGGTGTAGCTCTCCATAATAAGGCCGAATATACGAAAGCTAACGCAAGTTTGTGATGACTGTTGATCAATATTATGAATAAAAAGTACTGCCGACTTCAACCGAGGAAAAAACCTTAGCGTATTCTGCCAGCCGCTCACCACTGGGCACGGCAGACGAATACAACCAATCCACCCAAGCAGAATGCTGCCACTGAGCCATACCGTATAAAATCGTCATAGAGTAATGGGGCGATATTCCACACGCTCAATACAATAGCGTTTTTCCCCTTGCGCACGACGAATCATCAGCTCATCACCCTCTTCTTTTTTCAACAATGCTTTTGCCACTGGTGAATCCATACTGATGTAATCCTCATGATGATCCAACTCATCTGGCCCCACAATCCGAAAACACTCCTGCTGCCCAACGTCGTCTTCTAGTGTGACCCAGGCACCGAAAAACACCTTACTTTGATCATCCGGAATGCGATCCACTACCTTACAATGATCCAGACGCTTTTCTAAATAACGTACCCGACGATCAATTTCTCTCAACTGCTTTTTGCCATAAATGTATTCTGCGTTTTCCGAACGATCCCCTTGTGCAGCCGCTTCTCGAACCGACTCCGTCACGGCGGGTCGCTTCTCTTTCCACAGATACTTCAATTCTTTTAACAGAATCTGCGCGCCTTCGTGGGTAATGTAATTGGATTTCGGTGCCGCTGGCGGTCGATAACGACTCATATGACTTTCTCTTCGGACAAGGAATCAAGGTTAGTGGACATAAAAAATACCTCTATGCATTCATACTTAGCAGCAATACATAACAGCATTTTAAGACCAACTATTTTAATGCCAACAAAAGGCGATTGAAAAATGTTCTGATGAAAAAACCTTCGTATTTGACTATAAAGATCAAACAATCCGCAGTAATACATACAACCACTTGCAAAAAACATCCAAAGTTGTTTTTAGTGAACTGCCATCCGTTACGAATATCTTCACCCGTAAAATTGCCGCCAATAATAAAGGGTCACACTTGCTAATGCGATGAAAGGGCCAAATGGCAGAGGATTGTGTTTAGAAAGCCCCCTAACCAGTGAGAAGAATATGGCACTGGTTGAGGCGATTAATACGATATTAGCCAATTCATATACGCCTAACCAAGCACCTGTTACCGCCAACAGTTTCACATCTCCAAGGCCTAACATGTCTACTTTTCTGACCAGCAAGTAGACAAAGCGAATCAGATAGAAAACGCTGTAGCCAATGATCATGCCCAAAATATGCGCTGTTAGATCATTTCCACTGAGTAACGCGAGCAGTAAACCACAGCCCAATATCAATACATTGCATTCATCTGGTATGAAAAAATGTTCAATATCAACAATACTCACCATGCTTAGACTTGAAATAAGAATAACCAAGAGTAACCATTCAAGAGGAGATTGAACAATCCAAAGTAACGGCAGCAAAACAAGGACGTAGCTGATTTCAATCAGTGGATAACGGTATGAAATTGGAGCACGACAGAAGCGGCAACGCGCCCTATTAACACAAAAACTAACAATGGGTATGAGGTCTCTTATGGCTAACCTTTTTAAACAAGAAGGACAGAATGATCTGCCTTTTGTAAAAGAGGGACTATTTGGAAGCACTGTATCACTGCTGTCTTTTATCTCTAATAAATGCCTTGCTTCTTGTTGCCACTCTGCTGCTTTGTGCCTAGGGAAACGCCAAGTTAAACAAGCTAATGCGCTGCCTAGACAAAGTAATGTGACAAAATAGATGAGAAGAATCGTCGGGGTAACTTCCATACTGTACTAATCCAATACAAGGTTAATGTTTACTATTCCCGGCGCTACCGATTGTATTTGCGCATTATCGATTCTGACTTCAGATTGATTAAGTTCAGTAAACCAAGCTGCGACTTTTTCGTATGGTGTGTTTGAAAAACTAAGGCGTAATTGATTTTGGCCTTCACGACTGATGACTTCGGGGGTCAATTGAATACGCCGCAAGGTGGTGGTAACAATTTGTCTTAATTCTATTGGATCCCTATCTTGACGATTTTCTTGCTGATATTGTGTCTGCGCCACTAAATGAGCATTATTATAGAGCTTGTAATACAAGACTTCGGCTTCTTCAGCACGATTTTTTTCATCTTGGTAATGGTCGTAAATTGGAATAAGAGTATGGCCAATAATGAGATAACTGATCAAAAGCAATAAAGAAACAACAATCAGGCGCTTTTCTCTAATGGTCCGATTTATATAAGCATAATACACATTTTTTAGCAGTGCGCTGTTATGATATTGTTCAACCAACCACTCTCTCATTGCACCATTCCTTGAATCCTAAATGAGGCGATATAGGCCTGATTATTTTTCATAACCTGATCTAAGTATACATTTAACTCTTGATCTTTAAGACGATGACCTAGAGTTTCTAATGTTTCTTGAGAGTCAGCTTTCCATTCTAAATAAACCACTCCGTCTCTGTAGGAAAGTAATTGTAATTCATGAGGCGACGGAACCAGGCGTTGTGCTTTGTCGATCAAATGCAGGGCTTTATATAATGTTAACTCTTCCTTTATTACTGAATTTGCATCCAGTTGACTTCGAATTCGCCCTTCAATTTGCCGTTTTAAGTTGATAATTTTCCCTTCATCAGGCGCGAGGGTAAGAAAATTGGCTGATGTCTTATTTTCAATATGATTGGCTATTTCACGGAATTGAATGGCTTGATAATAGAACCAACCGCAAGATAACAATAGAATCAATGTGCAAACACAACAAAGAGTTTTCCAATAAGGAATTGACATAAAACGGTTATTTTTATCGGCAAAACGCCCTTGTAGCAAATTCAATGGGAGAGAAGTGTGTAAATCTAAGTATTCAGAGAGTTCTTGACTATCTAGTGTGTCCTGAGACTCTTTGGTTGCTTGATTTGCGCTTGGTAAAGCAAAAACCTGTCCATCAGATAATCGATATGTCTCTCCCATAAATCGCACATCATGATCAGAATGAATGGCTTCTTTTTCGCACAATAAGGCTTGTGGGAGAGTTAAAATACGTCGTTCAATCGAAATTAAACTAAACGCTTCTAACCATTCTTGTATATGCTGTTTACTGATTGCTGCAACAAGCAGCTGATCTTTTCCAAGCATTTTATGGGCAAAATGTAGGTCTTCCAAAGGCTGTGCTAAGTAGCCCTCCATTAACGCAGGTATAATTTCATTTTTGTATTTTACTTGGCCTTTTTTGAGCGCCAATATTCTCACATGCGCACGGATTGAAGGGGCAAACACGATTGCTTGGATGTTATTAGATGCATTTTCAGAAACTGGTTGGGAGGCGATAAAAGCATGTAATGCTGTTATCGGAAGGCTTTTTTCAAACGCTAAAAGTTTAGCATTCTTATCATATAACCAGACCGTTACTTGCCATTCTGCCTCTTCTATTTTCGGTTCAATTAATTGCACTATAAGCTGATTCAAAGACGGCCAACCTTACAAAAAATGTCTAATTTAACGATTTTATAGGAGCAAAAGTACGATAGTAAGAGGCAATTTGATCACCCTTACTTTTTTGCAATTTAGAATACAACCAATACTGTCTATTCTGATAATTAAGCTTAACTAACACTGAGAAAAATTGACTATCAGTACGCCAATCTGAAGCGGACAAATTTGCCATTTTAATACTGTCGTCGGAAAACAGAATAGAAAGATCGGTAACAGGTTCAGCCTTTATGAGCGTTATGAATTGCTCAATATGTTCTTCATTGGCATCTGGATAATACGCTTTTATAACCATTTCAGAAACACGGTTAATATTAAGAGTAGACACATCTGAAGGAAGTGCACAAATATAGGGTAAAAGTGCCTCGCTTTGGTTCGGGTTGATGGCGATCAAACGCCACTCCTCCATCGATGGTAAGGGTGTATCAGCGGTTCTATAAGGCGTCTCTTGGCTTAAATAATAATAGTCTTCTTTGCCATCATCAGAAGACAAAACTTGATTATCATCAAGCCAGTCAGTTAATACATCTATCCAGTCATGATTGATGCCAAGCTCAGCAGATAAACGCTCAAAACGAAGTCGCGTCACCTCTCTATGGGCAGCATTATGCAATAAATTCACATTAAAACAGCTATTTTGGTCAAATATCCTAATGTCTATTTCACCCTGATCTGTTACCAGCCTTTGTTGGACGAGTAGGTGATTTGATGCTTGTATTTCTTGTTGCTCCACCTCTTTGTACAACCAAGCTTGCGCCCAGGCTTCTCCGCCAAGTAATTCTTGATGAATTTGACTCAATGACTGCAGTTGCTGGGAGAATACAACATCCTTATGAACCCCAGATAGCATGTTTGCCGCTATGCCACTGATTATAGCTAATATCATTAACGCCAATATTAATGCAGAACCCGATTGACGGGAGATCATGGCGTTCCCTCACCACTCATGTAGGACGGAATGATAAATATCCGACTTATTTCAGGTAGATTATCAAACTCTAGGGTTAGTCTGATGGCTATTGGCAAGGCTTTTTCTTCTAGACCATTCGTATACCTCGGCCAAGTATCCACCCACTCCCTTTCGTTGGTAAGCACTTCCGCCTTAAAAGACTGAACAGACGAAAAATTTTGCACCATAGTTTCACTGCTTGGCGATCTATCCACCTCTTGCCAAAAAGATCGTTTGAGTGAGTTTTCTGCTTGTCGATAATCCACTCTCAAATAGGAAGATCGCTCCGCATTTAAAGGGTCGAGCCACCCTGTGCGAGTGAAAGACAAATGATTTCTGTCTAGCATTAACGCTGGTTCACCTTGACCCATTCCATTTTTGATTGGCCGATCAATAACTTGCTGCAGGTCGGTTTGCAGTTTCCACCATGTTCTTGCCATGGTATTAAATTGCTCTGAGTCCTGAGTCAGTTTGTTCTGCATCTGTAGACCCGCTCCTACCATCTGAAATGATACGACACCTATGCCTGCCATAATGGACATCACAATCAGTAACTCAATTAACGTAAATCCGCCTTGCGTGGTTTTCATTGAGATACCCGCAATAACTGATAAGTAGGCAAATAAGCATCCAACGAATACATTACCTGATTAGGAAACTCAGCCTGTGAGACCTCTATCACCAACCTAGAAAGAGAGTCGGTATTTTTTTCTATCTTGACACGTGATAGCCATACTATGCCCGCTTGCTCTGTTATCTTATTTGTAAATGAGATGGGCCACTGATGATCAAATGCTAAGCGTATTTCATTAATACGATTCTCCGCCACCCAAAGGGCGATGATTCGCTTTGAGAAGTGTTGCGTGTTCAGCCGTGTGGTAGCACTAATATTCATAAGCACGACACTTACCGCCGCAATAATGACTAATGCAATCAAGACTTCAATAAGAGAGAAACCTCTTTGCTGCAGACTACTCAATCTTGAGGTCATTTATGCCATCCCCGCGCAAAGTGAGTGCTTCCTCATTACTTGCTATGGTAATAGTAAAATCTAAATATTGACCATTAGCCAAAAAAACAAATAATGCAGATTGCGAAAAAGCGAGACTTTTTAAGGCCTTTTGCTGTTCTAATACATTGATCTTTATATCCGTAATTGTCTCTGGTTGTTTTTCATAAAGTGTATCAACGTGAACCCAGCCTTTTTCTTGTTTTTCCCAAAGTAACCATTGTCCCTCTCGGTCTTTCGAAACAATCAACGGCTTGCCAGTAAAGATACTCTGATCCGCAATTTCTTGTAATTGAAACCGCAAGGCATTTGCTTGTTTGTATAAGGATTTAGAAAATGCACTCACCGTAATCTTAGGAGTAACAACCGCAATCAGTAACGCAAAAATAGCAAGTACAACAAGCAGCTCTAATAAAGAAAAGCCTGTTAATTTTTTATTTATTACCCTTAAGGGTAACGCGTTACTGTTTGCCATCATGACAATACACGCTACAAATCATTTTGCGAAAGGTCCGCGTCATCACCTGAACCGCCTTCCACACCATCTGCACCCAATGACATCAGGTCATAATCACTTGTTGCGCCAGGGCTAACATAGAGAAATTCCTTACCCCAAGCATCTAAAGGAAATTTCGGTAAATACCCACCACTTTTCCAGTTCTTAGCTTCTGGATACCCTGAAGGTTTCGAAATTAATGCCTCTAATCCTTGCGCTGTTGATGGGTAGCTATTGTTATCTAGCTTATAGACGTCCAATGCCGTAACAATATGGCGCATCTGCACCTTGGTCACGGTGATTTTGGCATCATCGGAACGACTCAGTAAATTCGGCGCAATAAAGCCAATGAGTGACGCTAAGATCACTAATACAATCAACATTTCTAATAAAGTAAAACCTGATTGCTTATGCGGTAAAGTACGCTGGCGTAACACTGGGTAATTCATCTCATTTCCTTATTAGAGAAGTAATTGGTTAAGGTTCATAATGGGCAACAAAATAGCAGTCACAATCAACATCACTACTGCCCCCATAATGAGCAACATTGCAGGTTCAAATAAACCAACTAACGTACTGATCCAAGCATTTGTGTCTTCCTCTTGTTGATAAGCTGCTTTGGATAACATGAGGTCTAGCTGGCCACTTTGTTCACCATTTATGATCAACTGTAACATCATGGGTGGCAATAATTCCGTTGCCTCTAATGCCTTCCATAATGGCGTCCCTTCTTTTACCTGCCGACACGCCTCAGCAAGCTTTTTTTGAAGCACTTTATTAGCCAAGACTTGAGCAGCAATTTTCATCGCGTCCACCAGTGGCACTGCACTTTTGCTAAGCATGGCCAGTGTGCTGATGTAACGGGTAATTTGTATCGTCTTAATGGCTTCTTTTACAAAAGGGATCAATAACATGATTTGATCTCGTTTTGCTTGTAAGGCGTCTTTTCTCATCAGCCATTTGTATAACACTCCCACCAATAAAAAAAACACTAATAGGCTAAGCCCATGCTGTTTTAACGCATCACTGAGATTCAGCATAAATAAGGTCACGCTTGGAAGTGCTGTATTTTGCTTTTGAAAGGTTTCGACAATATTCGGCATCACTGAGGTCAGTAAAAAACTGACAATAGCAATGGCAACTATGCTTAAGATAGCCGGATAGAGCATGGCCATTTTAAGCTTTTGTTCATTGCTGTTAGCTCGTTCACTAAAATTGGCAAGTTCCACCAAAACATCGGCTAGATGACCTGATTCTTCACCCGCCTGAATACTGGCACAGTACAAGCTAGAAAAAGCATTGGGGTAATCTTGCAAGGCCCTAGCAAAAGAGTGACCTTCAAGCACTTTAGAGCGGACCGATAATAAAATACTCACTATCTTGCGTTTGTGGTTTTGTTTGGCGACCCCTGAAAGGGCCTCTTCTATTGGAAATCCAGCACTGATAAGGGTGGCAAGCTGCCTGGTAATTAACGCTCTTTCTTTTACTGATAGCTTTGGCGAAAACAACTGAGCGCTTTGAGTATGTTTACTTTCTTTGCTGGCCAGTAAAATCAGCCCTTTTTCACTGAGCCTTTTTCTAAGGTGTCGTTCATTCTCAGCTTCCAAAACTCCTTTTTGCTTTTTCCCGGATCCATCCAGTGCTTGATAGTCATAGGCCGCCATATCACACCTCATCCTGAGAATTTTGTGCCACTCGCAGTACTTCCTCAACAGACGTGGTACCCTCAGATACTTTATTTAGGCCGCTAATGAGAAGACTTGGATGTTTTGTTCTGGCATGTGATTCAATATCCATTTCACTGGCTTTTTGATGGATCAGGCGTTTCAACACCGCATCCATTTCAATAATTTCGTAAATACCAAAGCGTCCTTTATAACCCTGGTGAAAACACTTTTCACAGCCATTAGGTTGGTACACCGTCATAGTTTTCTCTAGCGCAATCCCCATTAATTGCTTAATGTGATCAGAGGCTTGAATCGGCGTTTTACAATGATCACATAATTTTCTTACTAAGCGTTGAGCAATAATGCCTTCCAAGGAAGAAGCAAGTAAAAAAGGTTCAATGCCCATATCGACCAGTCGAGTTATGGCTCCCGCCGCACTGTTTGTGTGCAAGGTTGACAGCACCAAATGCCCCGTAAGCGAGGATTGAATGGCAATATCTGCGGTTTCTTGATCGCGAATTTCACCAATCATGACCACATCTGGATCTTGACGAAGAATGGCCCGTAACCCCTTTGCAAAGGTTACCTTAGCTTTTGTGTTGACTTGCGTCTGACCAATACCGTGAATGTGATATTCAACCGGGTCTTCAATTGTCATGATATTCCGTCGACCATTATTTAACTGGTTAAGAATGGCATAAAGACTGGTGGTTTTACCCGAGCCGGTCGGCCCCGTAACGAGCAAAATACCTTTAGGTTTGTGAATAAGCCCTTCAATGGTGGAAAGTTCATTATGAGGAATACCTAAACTGGCTAAGTTAAGTAAGTTATGCTCTTTACGCAGTAAACGTAACACTACCCGTTCACCTTGAGTGGACGGTATGGTAGAGACGCGCACATCAATATCTTGTCCTGACAGTCGCAATTCAAGACGACCATCCTGTGGAAGGCGTTTTTCAGCAATATCCAACTTTGCCATGACTTTAATTCGAGAAATCAACATGGGTGCCAAAGCGCGAGTGGGTTTGATAATTTCCTTTAGCACCCCATCGATCCGAAAGCGAACACGCATACTCGTTTCAAATGTTTCAATATGCACATCAGAGGCATTTTCTTTAATCGCTTCACTGAGAATGGCATTCACTAGACGAATAACTGGAGCACTGTCTTCATTAGCTAGTAAGTCTTCACTTCGTGCAAGAGAGTCTGCCGCCTCACTCAAATCAATACTGTCATCTATGCCTTGCGTTAATGTATGACTACCCTCTTGTTGATAAAAGATAATCGTTTGCTGCTCAAAGTCTTTATCTGAGAGCGCTTCTATTTCTGGGTAACTAGGGCATACTCGTATGGCTTCTGAAAGAGCATTCAAAGAGGCTGCCTCTTTATGAAGTAAGCGCCATTTTGCTGTTCCTTCTGATAGGTTTTGTTCAATAAGAAGAACACCATATTGTTCTACGAAAGCAAATGGAAGCTTCATATAAAGTCCCCATTACTCATCAAAAAAGGAGCTTAAGTTCGCAGGTCGAACCAAACCAGTTGGCAGACCTAACTCAATAGAGCGAAACTCTTGAAAGGTTTCTTGTGATAGGGCATTGACATGCTGTTTATTGCGCAAAATTGTCGGCTTAATAAACACTAGAAGATTTTGTTTTTCTTTCTCAATTGAAGTACTTCTAAATAAAGGTCCAAAAAAGGGTAAATCCCCAAAAACAGGGACTTTTTGTTTGATCTCAGTCACGTTATCTTTCATCAATCCACCGAGAACGATGGTTTGTTGATCCCCAGCGATGACTGTTGTTGTGACTTCTCTTTTGGTGGTGATCACCCCTAGGTCACTTTGCTCTTTAGACGCCGCTTCAACAATTTGTGTAACATCCATTTTCACTTCATCTCCAGCATTAATATGTGGCGTTACTTCAAGTGTTAAACCTATATCGTGTCGCTCTGTGGTGACAAAAGCATTACTAGAAGAGTCTGCATAGGCACCTGTTTGAAACGGGCGCGTCTCACCTACCAAAATTTTGGAGGTTTTATTATCTAAGGTCATAATCTTAGGAGTAGACAATAAATTGGCATTAGAGTTACTTTCAATGGCTTGCAGTATGCCTAAAATATTAAAGCCATTATCATTTAATTGGCCAAAACCCGCCGTAATGCCTGATGCAAGACTGGGATTGTCAGAGTCAGAATTCGCTATACTGGAAATGGATTGTCCTGCATTGGAAAAATTGATGCCAGCAGCAGGATTGGAAGAACTTTCCGTGTCACCAATAATCCACTGGAAACCAAATTCATCGGTACCATCCATAGTAATCTCTACTATAATCGCTTCAATAAGTACTTGTGCACGTGGAATATCCAAGGCTTGAATGATAGGCCGTAATTCCACCATGACATCAGGCTCTGAACTAATCACAAGCCGATTCATACCTACATCAGGCTTTACTATAGGCGCATTTTTTGGGTCACCAGAAGCCGAGCTGGTTTCATTGACGAGTAAACTGGAGATCAGATCAGCCGTTTCCTCAGCGTCTGCATATTGTAAAGGAATCACATGCAATCGATTAGTACGTTGAGCTGGCTGATCTAGGCGTTTTATTAAATTTTCAAAAAAGTCTAGGCTACTTATTTGTCCTTTTAGAATGATCCTATTGGTACGCTCATCTGCAATTAACTTCGTCTTTGTAGCGCTTATGTCATTGCGATTACTGGTCTCATTTGATCCTGACAAATTGTTTAAAAGGTTTAAAAGATCGCCAGCCCATGCATGAGTCAATGAAACAATGCGAATTTCTCCTTCAGAAGTATTTTCTAAGCGCTTAATTAAACTTTCTAACTGCCTAATATTTTCCGCATGATCACTAACAACTAGTGCATTGACCGATCCAATTGCAGCTAAATGGCCGTATGGTGGCACTAAAGGGCGCAGAATGGGAACCAGCTCAATTGCTGATGCACCTGTTAAAGGAAGTACTCTGGTGACAATTAACCCATTAAGGGCATCTCCTGACTCATCAAACATCAGTCCATTTTGTTTGCTACCGTCTTGCGGCACAATTTTTATGCCATTTGACGTTTCCAATGCAGCATATTTGTGCACGCTCAACACTGAAAACATCAGCTGTAGAACACCTTCTTTATCAAGTTCTGTATTAGCAATCACAGTGATTTTACCTTTGACTCTTGGGTCAAGGATAAAATTCTTGCCTGTTATTTCTGCAACCTGATTTAAGAAAGTACCTATATCTGCCTGCTTTAGATTAATCTTCCAAGTTTGCGCAAACACAAAGTATGAACTAAAAATGCAGACAACAGTGAATAATATTTTGAAAAAATAGAGAATACGCATCCTAGCCCTTATTCAAAATTGTATCTCAGTGAAACACGTTTTTGCGCCCTCACCACATCTACTCGTGCTTTTCCAAGTGAAATAACAGCTAAAATAGCCTTGCTATTCATCAATAATGATTTAACCGGCTGCCCATTAATAGACACAATTTGGTCCCCTGGCTGAAAGCCCGCCAATCTTAGAGGACTTTCATTTTCAACTTGGTATGCTCTCGACACCTCAGACAACCCGACCTTCTTTAACATATCCTGAGGGGCCACTTTAAAGGCTGCTGCATATTCCTCTAGTGACACTTTACTAAGATTATATTTTTGTTGAGAAGAGGCCACTTCATCAGATAATTGTAGTTCATTCTGGGTGGCAATAAACAATGCTGAAGCCTCAGCGTTATCATTCGCAAAGCGCAGCTCTTCTTTCGTCTTCAACCCTTCTAAAATGACATAATCACTATATACTTCAACTAACTTCATATCGTTCAGCACAGTATCGCCAATTCTAAAAAGAGCCTCCTCCTTTCTGTCAATTGTAATAGCAGCCATGGCTTGACTCGGTTGAGAAGAGGGAAAAGTACCATTCAATGTCAAGTTTAACCCTGTCGGGATAACTTGTTTTTTGACTGGCTTTATTCTCTTTTCCGTCCGCGATGGAGGCTCTCCAAAAAGTTTCCCAGAAAGAATAGGAAGAGAGGCTTGCAATTGGTGCTGTGGTTGAAATATCTCAGGAAGTACAACAGGAGGCACCACAAATATTTGAGCAATCACAGCAAATGAGTCTTTCATTTTTTGACTGAAAGTCATTCCACTGTAAATAAAGGCAGTACCTAAGAACAAGATAATAAGCAAACTCCATGTTTTAAAATTTCTAACTAGCATGATCAACCTTTAATAAAATAAGGACATACCAATTTGAATGTCATCTTGAACTGTCTCAAATTCAAATTCCTTCGACACAAACCCATCATACCGATAATAAGCAAAAAAATTAACATTAGCATGGGGGCGATAATTTACCCCTAGCGAGGCATTCATTTCCATGAATTCACTATTTTCATAATCCAATGACAACCAAGTTAATCGATATCCGCTATCAAGATACCAAGAAAAGTCACCTGCAATAGGAAAATATGCCCCAATTCCCAAATCGATTCCTGTTCTTTCATATTGCAAGAGTTCAGTTTTACTGATCCCCAAGGACACTCTTGCTCCATAGATACTTTTCTCCTGCGCCAGCTTCAAAGCCATAATCCCTACACCCATAATGTCACCATTTAGTGTCAATGAGTCTTGGCTCAAGTACAGCCCACCGAAACTGTGCTGACTCGCATCTTGTTCTAAACCAAGTGCAACAAGTATATGTTCGGCGTCTTTGTTGCCCTGTGAATACTCTAAAAACCAGGTTGGAGGGATACTTTCAACATCATTTTCTAGGGCTTCATTATCAGCCCAAGCAGATATTGTAAAAAGAGTTAACTGACTAAACAGCAATAGTGACTTAAAACTAAAACGCATCCATACTCCAGCAATTTATCCTCTACTATTTTATCTACCCATATACTTGCGTCTTCAAAACAGAGACAAACTATTTTTCTTGTGTAGATAATACAGCCAAGATAAAGAAAGTCGAACAAGTCCACTCTCTACAGATAGGAGCTACTGCATTGCTCTAATCACCTACTACTATGTAGGTTCTCCTTCAAGTCTTTCAGAAGACTTATTCGCCCCCTAGCAGGTAAACTTATTTAAGTGTATATGCTTAACAAGATTTTTCCACCTGCCAAGTTAGTTCCTAGGATTCAGATTTAAAGAGGTGAACGTCCATTTGAGGGTAAGGAATGCCAATGCCCTTTTCATCAAAAGCATATTTGATCTTCTCTAACAAATCAGCCCTAACATCCCAGTAATCCCCTGACGCCAGCCAAGGTCGCAAGTTAAAGTTCACTGAACTGTCAGCCAATTCTGCAACGGCAATAACACAGACAGGATCTTTCAGAATACGCTCATCTGCGTTCACAATATCTTCCATGATTTGCTTAGCCAAACGAATATCTGCGTCGTAGCTGATACCAATCACTAAGTCTAAACGCCGAGTAGACTCACGTGAAAAGTTAACAATGGATCCATTCATAATAGAAGAATTTGGTACAATAATCACACGATTATCCGGTGTTTTTAGGTATGTATGAAAAAGCTCAATGCGATGTACAGTACCCATCTGACCTCCAGCGTCAACAAAATCGCCTGAACGGAAAGGACGTAATAAAATAATCAACACACCAGACGCGAAATTTGACAAAGAACCCTGTAATGCCAGCCCTACAGCCAAGCCTGCCGCACCCAAAATAGCGATAAAAGAGGTGGTTTCGACACCAATTTTCCCCAGCGCCATGAGCACCACAACCGCAAACATTAGGGCATATAAAATACTCGATGCAAACCCCGCAACCGCTTCATCGACCGAAGATTTTAACAAACGATTTTCACACCAATTGGCTATTTTCGCAGCAATGAATTTACCAACAAAAAATATGACTAGCCCAATAGTCAGATTAATCGCGCTATCGATCAACCAAGGAGCCCACTCAGCACCCCGATCAAATAACTCCTGAATGTCGTTCATAGACTGTACCCTATCCTTAACAAAACAAATCAGACGAAATAATCCGTCTTATGCTGCCATTCATCTAACAACTTTTCTAACGCTTTCCTACCTTCTTTACTAAAAGACACACAAGCACGTCCATTCACAGACTTGGTTCCCAAGACAGCCACGTCATCAAGCCAACAACATTGCTCTCTAAGAGCTTCTAAATTGTCGTTATCTCGAATGCTCATGCCAATAAACGCATGCCATTCAAACTCAGGCAAATTACCCTGCAAAGCTTTCTCTAACATAGCAACACAGTCTGCCTGAGTGATTCGATAATAGGGCATTTTGGATTGATGACGAATGAAAAATATCATCAATCCCATTAGCAAAAGAAAAAGAATGAGAGCGGATAGGATAAGCTCAAGCATTATTTAGAAAAGTCAAAGGCCAGCAAGGAAACTTTGGCTTGCTGCAAGGCATCTGCATAATCCTTTTCATAGGTTTCCATTTCTTTTTGAAAATTACGCTTCGCCTGCTTTGGCAAGGAACGCCATTGATCATGAGTCGGAATGTGCTCTGTTTTAGCCGTGATATCGTAAATCACTGAGATAGCGTCATGAGATGATAAATCCATACTCAATCGGTCCAACAAATTCTTTACTCGAATACAGGCCTCTACCCAACTCACTTCATCTGTGCCAGCTACTTTTAGCAAAACCTGAATACTGTCAATGGCTTTTTGACGCTCTTCTTGATAACGCGCCTCACCTGCTTTGATTCTTTCCTCACGCTGCTTATTGGCTTTCAACTGTTGGCGAATGAACCAGATAGAAATCGCCATCACCACCAAAGAGACCAATAGGATCCCAAAAAATACCGTCAACGACATAAGCTTCTCACTTTTCTATTACCAAATTCTTACTTAGCTGAACGCTTCAACAAAAGACCATTTCACTCATTTAAACCGGCTACAATGTTGCCAATAAAGACTCATATAATTCCGGCGTAGCCACCAATAAAGCGTCACCACTGATGACCTCTGGCCAACGATCAAGCATGGGTAAAAAGTGCCCAACTCTGGCCCCCGCTTCTTCCGCAATTAACGCACCTGCCGCCATATCCCAAGGCTTTACACTCTCGTAATAGGCATCCAATCGACCAGCCGCAACCCAACACAAATCTAATGCCGCTGAACCATTGCGACGTACATCCTGACAAACCGCTAACACCCGAGACAAGCGCTCAAGCAATTCAGGTAAAACATCTTTTTGATAAGGAAAACCTGTCGCGACCAGAGCATTGCGCAGATGCTGGGAATGAGAAACCTTGATTGGTTGCTCGTTACAAAAGGCGCCATGGCCTTTTATTGCATAATAGGTTTCTTGCAGAAAGGGAGCATGCACCACACCTAATATACGTTGTGAGCCAATAAAAAGACCAATGGACACTGCCACATGCTTGTGACCATGAGCAAAATTCACCGTGCCATCAATCGGATCGATCACCCAAACCACTTGCTCCTCAGACAGAGAATCAAACGACACATCAGGAAAAGTTTCTTCCGACAATATGGTATGCTGCGGATAATGTGCCTGGATTTGCGCACACAAATACGCATCAACTGCCATGTCAGTAGAAGTGACCAGCTCATGATGTAATTTATATTCTCGCTCAAAACTTGCTGTTTGTCGGGCCTCTGAAATCATACTGCCAGCTTGTACTGATATTTTTTTAGCAAAAGCCAACCAATCGTGATATTCCGAGGACATGACTCTTCTCCTTAAAGACTGCCAAGTATTAGGCCAAACGCTCATTAAGCCAAGCTGAGATATCTGTCACTTGCTCAGGACAAACGGCATGCGGCATAGGGTAACTTTGATACCTTACTTCGTACTGCTCGGCAGACAGTAATTGTTCTGCCTGCACACCTAAACTTGGGGCCACTATAGGGTCTTGACTACCGTGATGAATAAGAAACGGCGTTTTACCGTTTGGACAAAACTCCGCTGAGGGAATATTTTCATGATTCACAAGATAGGTTGATAGCGCCATGACACCAGCAAGTTTATGCGGTGTATGCAAGGCAACCTGATAAGCAATGACACCACCTTGGGAAAAGCCCGCCAAAACAATTCGATCCGCGGCAATGCCTTTACCAATCTGATCTTCAATCAAGCCTTCAATTTGTTGAGCTGATTCTCGGATATTGTCCATATCGACTTTGCGCTCTAAAGTCATTTCCAAAATGTCATACCAAGCGCGCATTGTCATTCCACCATTAATGGTGACGGGGCGATGTGGCGCATGGGGAAACACAAAACGCACATGTAAATCTTGCTTTAAGGTTAATGCTGGCACTAAAGCTTCAAAATCATGGCCATCTGCTCCCAAACCATGCAACCAGATAACGGCTGCATCCGGATTCGCGCCAGTTTCTACCTCCACTCGGGGTAACAAATCAGACATTTTTTTCTCTCTTTCTGTTAATACTAATGTTCCAGTAAAAAAATAGGCTATTACCAAACGGCAATAGCCTATCATATTGTGGTTTTTCATGGTCATTATAGATAGATTAATGCTCCGTAGGGTACTTTACTTCCAATACAGATTGGGATTCATCTAGCCGCATTAACACATCGGCTCGTTCTGGCATGACAGATAACAAGTGACGTGTAAGGCGCTCATAATATTGCATAAACCCCTTCAACTCCTCAGCAGACATGACTTTTAAATCTAAGGTGTCCAAAACACCGCCATGGATATCATACAAATGCGCTTCCAATAAACGCTCTTGCTTATTACGCCATTCATACACCACATCGTAATTTGGAGCCTGCATCCACACTATCAAATCAATCATATTAAAAAGAGGCTGGTAATCATCCGCCAACAAGTCATTCACCTTATTTCGCCAAATGCCATCAACATCTTTCTCTTGCTCTAAGGCATTAATTGGCGAAGTTAAATCCTGTTTCATTACTGGGGAGCCAACACACCAACCTTCAAATAAAATGACGTCTATTGGCCCCTGCACTTCCTGCCATAAATGCACCGCTTTCCTATCATCAATGGATTTATCAAAACGGGGAAATTTCATGACCTCACCATCTTTAAGCTGCTTTGCCCGTTCAAATAAACTGATTGCTAAATCCACATCATGGGTACCTGGCACCCCTCGTACCTTAAATAAAGGGGAATGTTGTGCGGCGAATTTCAAACGATCTTGTCGACTGCTATACAAATCATCCAGACTGATGACCACAGCATTTAATTCAAACCCTTTAATCAAAATCCTGCTGACCACATTGGCAAAGGTGGTTTTTCCACACCCCTGAGGCCCAGATAGTCCAAGTATTAATGGCTCCTCTCTCTTACCCAATTTGCTGCTTAACCAATTCGCAAAAGGCAGATACAAAGAGTCAATTTGATCAGCCAAATCAGCTTCAGCGTATAAACTATGAAGCGTCTGCTCCACTTCAAATCTCAAGCGATGAGATAAGGGGTCGGGCAAATTCGAACGATCAATGTCTGAACGTCTATCTTGCTTCCACATAATCAATACCTCCAACAACAGAGTGAAACAAAACAAGAATCCGCTTTGTTTCCGAGTTATGATTATAGACAGAGAAAGATGAAATTATTCATTTTTTAACCGCAACAATCAATCAAAAGGCAATAGCAATTGCGCTGGTGCAGGATTAACCAAACGAAAGCCTACTCCAATTAACCGCACTGGCCGCTGCACTCTCGCATAAGCCTGTTCTAGTAAAGCAATAAAAACCTCATCTGATAATTTCTTTTGAATAGGCTGCTCTATGGTGGTTTGCTTAAAATCATCAAACTTAAGCTTGAGGTAATATTTATGCAAACGCGACTCATAACCTCGCCCTTGCATACGCTTGCGTAAACTGTTCAATAACTCTGGCAAAACAGATCGACAAGTATGAAGTCCTTTTAGATCCTCAGAAAAAGTATGCTCCACAGAAATGCTTTTTCGCTCTCTTGAAACCTGCACTGGTCGCTCATCAATACCTTTTGCAAACTGAGACAAACGAAACGCCATGCTACCAAAACGTTTTTGCAACAAAGCAAAGTCGACCTTTTGCAGATCGGCACAGGTAAAAACATCCAAAGCGGCTAATTTGTCTTGCGCCACTTTACCAATACCTGAAATGCATTTAACTGGAATGTTGGCAACAAATTCGTCTTGATCATCCGGCGAGACCAAAGTTAAACCATCTGGCTTATCCCAATCGCTGGCCACTTTCGCAATAAATTTATTCGTCGCCACTCCAGCAGATACCGTAATACCTACCTTGGTATAAATTTGTTTACGAATTTCTTTCGCAATCAATGTCGCACTGCCCTGCAATAACTCCGAATCCGTTACATCCAAATAGGCTTCATCCAAAGACAAAGGTTCGATTAATTGGGTATAACGACGAAAAATTTCGTGCATTTGCTGGGAGGCTAAGCGATAAGCTGCCATGCGCCCAGGTAAAATCAATAAATCAGGACACAAGCGTTTTGCGATTGCCACAGGCATGGCGGAACGAACACCAAAAGCTCGGGCGGGATAATTGGCTGTCGATAACACACTACGCCTTTCAGAAGAACCGCCTATCGCCAGGGGACGATCTCGCAAAGAAGGATCATCACGCATCTCTATTGCAGCATAAAAACAATCTGCATCTATGTGAATGATTTTGCGTGCCGAGTAAGACATGTATCAAGACCAAAATACTGTATATAAAAACAGTATATATCAACTTATTAGCCTTCTCAATTGTAAATTTTCCAACCATACAGATAAGAATTGATAAACTTTATAGTCGTTATTAACGAGTCAAGAGGTAAACAAAAAAGCACTCCAATATTGTATAGCGGCATTTTTGTTATATAAAACAAAGAAAATTACTTATTAAAGACGTTTAAAATAGACGCTAGCACATAAAATAGTTTACATTTTAGGCATTGGAACAATATCTCTGATGAAGTACTTCATTTATGTGTGAAACTCAGGGGTATGGCTTTGTCGTCCTACCGAGCACTTTAGAAAAGTAATACAGGGTCGACAATAAAGAGATGAGAATCGCACACAAAGGGCACCACCATGACACATTTCACTCAAATTCTGTTGATTACTGCAGGAGCAATCCTTATCACTGGCTGTCAAACCTATAATCAACAAGGTGTGGCCAACTCAGGTACCTGTACGTCTATAGCGCCTTGTAATGGTAACCAAATTGGTGGTGATGGCACGACAACCAATTACACACCAGCTGCTACTGCTGGCGCACTGAACGCCAACAACACCATCGCTGTTATCAAACAAGAACCCATCGTAGTAACAGCAACAGGTTATGCTGCCCTAACGACCAATAAGCGTCTGACCAAATCACAAGCTCGAATCATGACCTTGCGTAGTTCTATGTTGGACGCTTATCGAAATCTTTCTGAACGTGTTTACGGTTTGAAAATTGATGGCTCCAGCTCTTTGAGCAATATGGTCATCCAAAACGATGAGTTACGTACTTATGTTGACGCTTATTTGGTTGGAGCCAAAGTGGTTTCACAAAGAGAGCATGAAGACGGCACCTTTGAAACCGTGGTTGAAATGGCCTTACAAGAAAACTTCCGTCAATGCGTTTCATCAGATAACGTAGCAAACGACCCAAACTGTCAAGTTCAACCAGGTTATCGTGCCATCAATGTACAAAGCTCTACTCCTACGACGAATTTCTATAGTATTGAATAATGCGATTGCCATTCTTTAACATACTACTCAGTTATGTTTTATTGAGTCTCTCTAGCGCCAGCTTTGCGGTTACCATTGACGCCGTCGGTGAAGCTATTATTTATGATAATGACATCACCGACGCGCGTTATCGAGCCACTCAACAAGCTATTAAACAAGCGGTCTTAGAATCCAGCTCCAGAGTGAAAGTAAGCGATGAAATGACCAACGGGGACGTGACCTCAAGCGTGGCAATTCGTAGCTCTGGCTATGTGCAACGAGCGAAGATTATTTCCGAAGAGCAAAATGGTAACTTCCTAAAAGTCGTTGCTCGCATTGATGTGACAGAAGATTCCCAATGCAGCACCGGCCCAACTAGCTATTACCGTAAGACTCTTGGTGTTACAGGCTTTGAGCTGCAAGTTCCTCAGCAAGCACAGCTTGGGGCAATCAGTAATATTGCGCGTGAATTACCCAAGTACTTGGCCGATGAAATTAATAAACAAGGTTATTTAAAAGCCCTTACTGCAACCAACATCGCCATTTACCCTGATCTTATTAACGCACCGTCTTCAACCAACTACGATGGTTCACTCACTGACGTCACTCGTATTAGTGAACAATTAGGTGTCCAATATATTATCAGTGGCGTTATCCGTGACATTGGCGAACTCTACCAACGTCGCCCCAATGATAAAACCAATAAGGACCCTTTACCCAATGAAGATAAAGAAAGAAACTTTGTAGTCGATATCTACTTATACGATGGCTTCAGTGGCGCTTTATTATTCGAAAAAAGGTACAGCGAAATCGGCAGCTGGGACATAGCAGACAATAAAAGAGTCGGCTTTGGTAGCGCTAAGTTCTGGACCATCAACTATGGTAAGGTGGTACAACAAGCGTTAAAAGAAAGCGCACTGGATACCAGTGAAGAATTGAGATGCCAACCATTCATTGCCAATATTTTTCGTACGGAAGGTAATCGCATACATATTGCGGCGGGGTCCATTGCAGGCATCAAACCAGGTGACACTTTTAATGTATACCGTCGTTATGAAGTATTTGATCAGCTACAGTCTGCACAGACTCAGCTGAACAATGCCAATATCAGTGTTACAATTAAGCAAGTACAACCTAATTTTTCGGTAGGTGAATTGGTTGTCGATTCACGCATTCTGAATGTACAAAAACAAGATGTGGTCATCGCCTGGTAAAGAATGTAACTACTGTCGCCAACATCAGCGATTTTTTTAGGAATAAATTATGAACAACGAACTACTTCATCACTTAGAACAACGCATCAATGAAGCAGTAGATGAGATAAGCTCTTTACGCAAAAAAATATCAGAACTAGAAGTACAAAATTACGAATTAAATGAAGAAAAAACCGAGTTACAAAACTCACTGAATCAAACCAAAGAACAGCAATCTAATTGGGAAAGCTCTCTTTCACAAATGCTGAGTCGCTTAAATCAAATGGATAATAAACAATGAGATCATTATTACTGGCAGCACTGGTATTAGTGAGTGCTAATGTATCTGCAAATGAACAGCTTGCAAGTCTACTAACATTTGAATCGGCAGCTGCACGACCAGACGGCAGAGATGAGCAAAAAAATGTTACCTCAATTATCAATGCCAATATGGAGTTTGTGACGCCAGAAAATATATCTTTTCACGGTGGTCTTGCTTTTGTGTTAGGTGAAGATTTTGAGAGTTCCGTTAATTTAGGCTCTCGCTTCTACAGCTCAAGCCCTGCCTTTCAGATTTTTCCTAATGCCCCTGTATGGTCATTTATCGGTGGCGGCATTTCATTCTTAGATGAGACTGTCTATTACCCTGAAGCGGGATTCCGCATCGCGATATCAAATGTTTCGCGTTTTGACCTATTTATTAAAATATTCAATAGTGATAGTGCCACTTACGACAAACACATTATGGTCGGTGCCGGACTCACTTTCTAACATTTATGAAACTAGCACCTATTATCATTGCAGGTCTTTTAATAACAAGCACTTACACATGGTGGCAAGGTAATAATGACATTGAAATTATCTTACCCAACGAAGCACAGAAAAAAGAAATGCTTGGCACCAGTAATACGCCCAGCATACCATTAAGCCCATTACAGCACTGAGCCTCGTGTTTATGGAACATTTGATTGCCCAACTCGAAGCACGGATAGGCCAGCTGGCCAAACAGCTGGAAGAAGCGAATGAAGAGATTGCAAAGCTAAAGGACAGCAAACATACTGCTAATGAGCATAACGCCTCTTTGGATCTATTAACCCAAATGGAGAGTCACTCTACGGAAGATCAGCTACAGTTTTATATAGAAGACTCACTGGATCTGTTATCACCGACAACGACCCCCTCTCCAAAACGCAATGTAAATACAATTGTTGAGCAACAACTTAACTTTGATTTACTGTACGAAGGTGCCGATAACGACACCACCAATACGACAACTGAACAGACGAATTACATGACTACACAACAACCAGAGCCTAACAAGCTAGCGGAAGAAGAGACAAATACGGATATCGAGCAAATGACAAGTGATGCTCCTAACAAACAAAGCGCTCCTGAGAAACAAGAAGTGACGCTCACGCCTGAGCAAAAAAAACGTCAGCGCAATCAAAAAAATAACCGCCGTCTTATTAAGATGCTGGAAGATCGATATCCTAAAGCCTTTAACTGGAACCAACCAAAACCTCTGAAAGTGGGCATAGATAAAGACATGGTTCTAGACGATGACTTTAATGCCAGCAAACAAAAACGCGCTCTGGCGGCTTACACTCGCTCTGATCGTTACAAGAAATGCCTATTGTCAGGCCAACCTCGCATTGACCTTGATGGCGTAGCGGTAAACGACGAACCCGCTTTACCTGAATCCATGATGCCAGCAAAACCTAAGGCAACCACTAATCGCCCAACGAAAGACAAGACGCCTCGCACAAACAAAACCAAATCAAAACCTCAACACAGTAAAAAAACCAAAAAAGCCGAAACCAAAGAAGACAGTATCTACGATAACCTGTCTCCTGAAGAGCGTATGAAGGCTAAGCTGGAAAAATTA
Source organism: Marinomonas sp. ABL3_031 (assembly GCF_056161265.1). Taxonomy (NCBI): domain Bacteria; kingdom Pseudomonadati; phylum Pseudomonadota; class Gammaproteobacteria; order Oceanospirillales; family Oceanospirillaceae; genus Marinomonas; species Marinomonas sp. ABL3_031. Next base: position 663 of record NZ_JBSWYU010000015.1, on the reverse strand, counting down.
TTAAATAAATCATAAAAAATGGTTTACATACTTTAGCGCGATATATATGATATGCCGCGCTGCTGTGGAGGGGTTCCCGAGTGGCCAAAGGGAGCAGATTGTAAATCTGCCACGAAAGTTTCGGTGGTTCGAATCCACCTCCCTCCACCATCTCTTTAATAGCGTCTTTACACCTTCAAGAAATCTCACTAACTATTTGTTTTAAATATTTTTAGCAGTTAATTAAATAATTAATCGCATCACCTCAATTTCATACCAACAGCACCACTCTGCTTTCATAACCCCATATATACACTCTAAGAAAGCACCCACAACTCTCTCACGAAAGCGCTTACCCTATCACAAACAACACAGAGGCTAACTGAACTGTAGAAAAACCAATACCAACAAGAAATACAGAATAAAAAGAGAAAATTGCACAACACTATACATTAACAAGAAATTCAAGAAGAACACACAGAAAAGAAGGAAGAATGGTGGGTCGTACTGGATTCGAACCAGTGACCAATTGATTAAAAGTCAACTGCTCTACCAACTGAGCTAACGACCCATTCTTTGAGATTTGCAAACTGATGGTCGGAGTAGAGGGATTCGAACCCCCGACATCCTGCTCCCAAAGCAGGCGCGCTACCAGACTGCGCTATACTCCGATGGCTCCTCGAA
>NZ_JBSWYU010000014.1:0-106593 GCF_056161265.1 Marinomonas sp. ABL3_031 | reverse complement strand
AGTGAAAAGCGCCATCGCCGATGGTAGTGTGGGAGATCCCATGTGAGAGTAGGTCGTCGTCAAGCTTTAAACATAAGAAGCCCTGATAGGATAACCTGTCAGGGCTTTTTTACGTCTGGAGGAAAGTCAAATTACTCCTCGTTTGATAGCGGTCGTGCCACCCTTATCAAACCTACGATCATCCCGAATTCAGAAGTGGCTTTTATTCGCCGCAGGCGTTAACCATCATTGATGATAATATGGGAGATCCTATGTGTACCCAAGGGCATGAATGGGGCGTCGTTTCAAATATTCTCAGCGTTCTAAGTACTCAATATATAACACAATCCCAAACAGCAACGCGTTGCTTCACAGCCGTCGTCAGCGGCTTATGCTGCTTGGGACTGTATGCATAAACCGGGTTTGATAAGGGGCGTGCCTCCCTCATCAAACCTATGGTCTTGCAAATACATAAATATCTAGGTTGGAAAAGCGAAGCACTTTCCAACAAAACAACGCTACTATACAATGCACTAGAAATCGCTCGAAATTGGCACTTTCCAATTTCGAGCAAATTAATGTATCGGTTCTTTAAGATAACTTTCTAGGAAAAAGTAAACTGGCGTATTTTGCTTTCCAAATCCGCTGTCATCTTAGAAATTTGGATACTGCTTTCAGACACTTGTTTGCTATCTTCTAGGACTTTCTCTGAGACATTTCTAATGCCCATAAGGTTTCGGTTAACCTCTTCCGCTACGTTGCCCTGTTGATCTGAAGCAGCGGCAATTTGTAGACTGCGCGCAGAGGCTTCATCAATTTGAATAAGCATGTTTCTTAAGTTATCTGCCGCAGTATGTACTTTATCTGCTCCACTTTCCGCTTGTTTTGTGCTTGTTGACATGGATCGAGAAGCTTCTTCAGACTGATTTTGTAGTTTCTCAATAATGTTTTTAATTTCTACTGTGGAATCTTGGGTTCTGCTTGCCAAAGAGCGTACTTCATCTGCAACGACTGCGAACCCTCTACCGAGTTCCCCGGCGCGAGCCGCTTCGATCGCAGCATTGAGAGCAAGTAGGTTGGTCTGTTCTGAGATTTCCCCAATCACACCCAACACAGAATCGATATCGCCAGTTTGTTGAAGCAATTCGAGTATGACTTTGTTTGCACTGTCGATATGTTGCGTCAAATTATGAATATCAGTATTCGTACTATCCAGATCCTGACTGCTTAGACGCGTGATATCTTGAACCGATGTTGTGAATTCAGCAGACTCTTTTGCATGTTGAGCCACGTCACGGATTGAGTGTGACATTTCATTCATTGCGGTTGCGAGAGATTCCATCTCCTGAAATTGATTATTCATACCGTTTTGCGTGCTTTGACTGCTGCTCTTCATCTGCTCACAGACAATATTCAGTTCGCTTACAGCTTTGGCAACCTGTGACAGTGTTGAATTTAGAGATGACGATAGTTGATTAGAGGCATTTGCCAAGAGACCGATTTCATCTTTTCTGTCGACCTCAATTTGATTCGTCATGTTGCCAGAAGCCAATTGTTGAAGGTGATCCGTTACTTGCTTAAGAGGTCTAGTGATGCCTTTAACAATGGCCATGCTTAACCAAAGCACCAATGAGATTAGGATGATTTGAATCAAAGCAGATTTTCTTAAATTAGACCAGAATTGTTTTTTGACTTCTTCGTTCAGTAACCCACTGCCGATTACCCAGCCCCAAGGTTTAAAGGATTTGATATAAGAGGTTTTCTCTACAGGGCCATCAAACTGCGGACCGACATAGTCATAATATACAAAACCAGAGCCAGATGGGCTTTTCGCAATATTGATGATATTTGTCCACTTTGGGATGTCTTTTGGGTTAGTGGACTTAAACATGTTTTTGCCTTTAATGGCAGGTTTGAATGGATGCATTAAGAAGGTCGCTTCCATGTCGTTTAACCAAAAATAGCCATTTTTTCCGTAGCGTAATTTTTCGACGGCTGCTAAGGCTTGCTCTTTGGCGGCTTTTTCGCCGATCACTGGGGCTAATTGAGCATAATGTTCTAACAAGGAATAAGTGTTTTCAACTTGCTCTTTTATATTGTTCTTGCGTGATTCAAGCAGTTCACGATAGAGGGAAGAATAGGTGACTCCTTCAAATATAATAAGAAGGCCTATGAAAGAACCTATCAATAGCCAGAGTTTATGGCCTATTTTTAATGATTTCAGTGACATATTTTCTACTTCCTAAATAGATCGCCGTTGAGTCAGTTACGATATAGAGATTGAAAGAAAATAGATTGCTGCTTCCTTCACTCTTATAAATTTTATCTATATCGCTTCAAATGCATTATTAAAATCAATTACATCGCATTGTATAGCGATTTCGTGCGGGATAATTTCATATACACTATGTGATTGTCTATCGAAAATAGGTGGAAAAAGTGAAAAAAAATTTAAAAAATATTTCTAAATGATTTATTTTTTAATTTATTCATTGTTGCTAAGTGTTTCCATCATAAGTACAAATAGAGTGCCGGAGAAATTCATACTGCTGACGTCGCTGTCATGTGCAGCCATAGAACTCTTTTCTATTGGTTATAGTGTGGTTAACCATTGTTTTAGAGGATTCGAAAATTCAATGAAATTCACACGCGTGGGCAGTGTCGGTTTGCTCATATTATTAGGTCGTGTTATGAGTGATTGGCAGAAAACCATTATAAAAGAGCTGCATGATATTAAATATACAGACTAATATTCAGGCACTTTACTGTATTGATGAAAATATCATCGAATATCAAGTAAGCGCCTGGTTTTGAATGGTTAATGGCTAGGCAAGATCAAACAACAAGGCTTTGACTCTTTTTTCTGACAGCTGAGTGAAGTCAATCTGACTGACACTTTGCAGCTTGGCTCCATCACCTGGTTTCATATTAATGCCATCGGCTAAGTTCAATTCACCTTCAATGAGATGAATGTAGTAGCGACGTTTGGTGTCCGCTGGCCAAGTCAGTTGTCTTTGTTCAGACATAATGAGTTGATGTAAACGCATGTCTTGTTTGATAGCTAAAGTATCATTTTGTCCATCTGGTGTGATGATGTTGGTAATACCTTCCGCTTCGCCAAAGTCTTTTTGTTGATAACCCGGTTCACCACCTAGACGGTTTGGTTGAATCCAAATTTGCAAGAATTTCAATGTTTCTTCGTCTGATGCATTGAATTCACTGTGATAAATTCCATTGCCTGCTGACATGAGTTGGTATTCACCTGCTGGCAACTCTTCAATGTTCCCCGTACTGTCTTTGTGAGCGATGGTGCCTTGTAACACTAGGCTGAGGATTTCCATATCTTTGTGGCCATGGGTTTCAAAACCAGCACTTGGGCTGACAGTATCATCATTAATGACCCTTAGGTGGGAAAAGCCCATGTGTTGAGGGTCGAAGTAACTGCCAAAAGAAAAAGTATGGTGGCTGTCTAACCAGCCAAAATTAGCATGACCACGATCTTCTGCTGTGCGTAATTGAATCATAATATGTCTCCTAAATAACTGGTAATGGAATTATTACCGAATGGGTTCAGTTTAGTGGTGGGAGAAAAGAAAGAAAATCGGAAGCTTTTGAGCTAGTATTTCAAAAAAATTGAACAAAAGGTGAGCCATGTCCCATGCTGTTACATTGGAAGCATTACGAGTGATTGATGCGATTCATCAGTTAGGTAGTTTTTCTGCTGCCGCGGATGCCTTGTTTAAAGTGCCGTCTGCTCTGACTTATACCGTGAAAAAGTTGGAAGAAGATCTGGGTGTTGCCTTGTTTGATCGGTCAAGGCAGAGAGCCGTGTTGACTACCGCAGGCCGAATGGTTTTGGAGCAAGGGCGAGGTATTTTGGATGCGGCAATACGACTGGAAGATTCTATTAAGCAGATGGAATCTGGTTGGGAGCCAAGATTAAGAATTGCTCGAGATACAGCCATATTGTCTGCTCCGCTAATGAGTGTCGTAGGGCGTTTTTTGGATCAAAATCGACCTGTTGAATTGAGTTTGTCGGAAGAGGCGGTTGGTGGTGCTTGGGATGCTTTACAAGATGATAGGGCGGACTTGGTGATTGGTGCGACGGGAGAATTACCGAAAGGACAAGTGCAAATTCGTCCGTTGGGAGAACTGGAGTTTGTGTTTGCTGTTTCACCGACACATCCATTAGCCCTGCTTGATGGCAAGATTAGCGCCCAGCACTTGCGTCAATATCCGGCCATTGTGGTGGCGGATAGTTCAAAAATTTTACCTGCTCGAAGCAGTGGCTTATTTGAGGCGCGTCAAGTCGTTCGTGTGGATTCCATGCAGAGTAAAATTGAGGCGCAATGTTTGGGACTAGGGGTTGGTTATCTGCCTATACACAGAATTCGTGATGAACTGAATAATGGTCGTTTAGTCGTGCGTCAGTGTGAATTGCCAAGACCAAATCAAATGGCCTATCTAGCATGGCGTAATGAACAACCAGGTCGCGGACTGAATTGGTTTGTTGAACAACTGGTGTTGCAAGATTGGCAATTGACTCCAAGTAAATCGATTGTTCCCTAATGTATTAAACACTAAGGAGTATGTGTGTTTTCCATTTCGCTTGCCATTTTACCTGTCTTTGCATTACTAATGTTAGGCGCCTTGTGTCAACGTTGGCGCTTTCCAATGGAGGGTTTTTGGGGGGGAGTGGATAAGCTAACTTACTGGTTGCTGTTTCCCGCGTTATTGTTTGCTAATACGTCACAAATTGACTTCTCTAACGGTATGTTAGCAGACTATGCTTTGATTCTGATGTTGGCTCTTGCGGTCACTGGCGTATTTGTCTTTTTGATAACTTGGTTGATGAAGATTGAAGCACCAACGGCTTCTTCTATGCTGCAAGCTGGTGTGCGATTTAATACCTTTATTGTATTAGCCATTGCGAGCAGTGTTTATGGTGATGAAGGTTTGCTATTAGCGGTATTGGGGGGCGCTATTTTGGTTCCGTCACTCAATGTGTTTTTGGTGATATCCATGGTGATTATGCATGGCTCGTCAGGGAAGAATCATAGTCTACCAAGATTATTAAGTGGCGCTTTGATTCGCAATCCACTGATTGTTTCTATTGCTTTGGGAGTCAGTCTGAATGTGTTAGGACTGACACCGATTTTGGTGGTGTCAGATATGGCAGATATGCTGGCAAAATCTGCTTTGCCTATGGTGTTGTTAGCAGTTGGAGCAAGTGTGAGAATAGACGCTATTCGTTCGGTTGGTGTTAACTTTTGGTTGTCGGCGGTTGCTCGTTTTCTGATCTTTCCTGCGGCAATTATTTTGGTTTGCTGGTGTCTGGACGTGACTGGGTTGCCTGCTTTAGTGGCTGTTTTGTTCGGTTTTGTTCCAACTGCAACATCGGCATATGCTTTGGCCAAACAGCTAGGTGGTGACGCAGATAAAATGGCAGCTTATATTACCTTACAAACTCTGATGTCGATTTTCACCTTGCCCATTTGTATTTGGTTGAGTCAGTTGTTGATTCAATAAAGGCATCAAATAAAAAACCAACGCACCGTTTTTGTGCGCTGGTTCTTACATGATTACTATTACTGAGTAATCGGAACTTTACTAAGGTTCCGTTGGGTCTTTGTAGACATTTTTATAGCAATAATTGGTAGCATCGACAAAGCCGTCAACACTACCACAATCGAACCTCTGACCTTTGAATTTGTAAGCTAGAACACAGCCTTCTTTTGCCTGTTGTAAAATGGCATCGGTTATTTGAACTTCACCATTTCGGCCAGCAGGCGTATTACGGATTTTATCGAAAATATCTGGTGTCAAAATATAGCGACCAATGATGGCGAGATTGGAAGGCGCATCTTCTTGGGTTGGCTTTTCCACCATATCGGTGACACGGAACAGTCCTTCCATCATGGATTCGCCTTTGATGATGCCATATTTGTGAACTTCGTCTTCAGGGACTTCTTCAATAGCCACTATAGTACAACGGAACTGGTTATACAGTTTTACCATTTGTGCCATGACACCATCTTCTTCACCGAAGCACAAGTCATCGGCGAGTACGACACCGAAAGCTTCGTCCCCAATTAAAGGTTCACCGGTTAATATGGCATGACCGAGACCTAACATGTTGTTTTGACGTATAAAAGAAAAGTTTACATTGTCGATAAGATGACGAATGCCTTCTAGGTATTTCTCTTTGCTGGTCCCTGAAATCTGATGTTCTAACTCGTAGCTGATATCAAAGTGATCAGCAATGGCGCGTTTGCCTCGACCGGTGACAAAGGTCACATTGTTAAGGCCCGCGGCTGTTGCTTCTTCCACACCGTATTGCACTAGAGGTTTGTTAACAATAGGAAGCATCTCTTTAGGCATGGATTTGGTGGCTGGCAAAAAACGAGTGCCGTAGCCAGCAACAGGGAATAGACATTTGCGAATCATAGTTTTTCCTTAAAATGGCTGTGTAAAGTGGCTGTCCAAACGTGGGCGTAGCCAGCCTGTTTCTCTAATGGCCTTTAGTATAGGACATCTTGTGTGACAGTTTTTATCACCTTAGTTAAGCGATCCAATATTGGGGCGTTAAGTTTGTACCAATGCCAGTAAAGTGGCAAGGCGATTTTGTCACTTGGAAATAGGGAAATCAGCTGCCCGTTTGCTAACTGCTGTTTAACTTGGACACTAGGAACTAAAGCACAGACTGTGCCACCCATGACAAGTTCAACGAAACCATGGGAGGAAGGGTACCAATGGCTGTTGTTGGCATCTGTTTTGATTTTTAAACATTCTGTCTGATAACGCTCCCATAATTCATCGTTTTCGTTGTATACCAAAGAAGGGGCATTCGCGACGGATGCTACGCTGATGTCTCCTTGCAGATAGTCATCAATAAAGGATTGAGTAGCGACCAGTTCGTAACTCATATTGCCCAAAAAAATCACATCGCCGCCTGCGACAGGCGTACCTATTTGGCTTAAACAAGCGACCACTTGACCCTTTTGTAGCATGCTGCGAGTTTGCAATTGGTCAGCGGCTTTGATGTGCAGTTTGGTGTTACTGATGTGAGCAAATGCTTGCATTACCTGAATAAACCAGGTGGCTAGCACGTCATTGTTGGTCGCAATATTCAGTGGCTGATGATTGACTTCTCCTTGAATACTTTCCTGTAAGCCTTCTTCTAACAAGCTTACTTTATTTAAGTGAGCCAGTAGTTTCTCTCCTAGTGAGGTGGCTACAACAGGCCTAGCACGAATGAGTAACGGACGCCCGTACTCTAATTCGAGACGTTTGATATTTTGTGATACGGCTGATTGGGTAATGTGCAGCGCCGTTGCTGCTTTATCAAAGCTTTGGTACTTAACGACCGATTGTAAGCTGATCAGAGCTTTATAATCAAACATAAGTTTAACTAATGTAGTTTTAATTTAATTAATTTCAATTTAATGTTTTGTTTGCTTAAGATCAAGCCAATTCTTAGGAGATGGTTATGTTGGCGTTGATGAGTGGTGCGATTACCAGTGGTGGTTTGATAATTGCGGTGGGTGCGCAAAACAGCTTTTTATTAGAGCAGGCGCTAAAGCGTCATTATGCTTTTCCCTTGGCGCTATTGTTCATTGTCAGTGATGCTGTTTCTATGATGATGGGGGCGTTTGGTCTGGGCTTGATCATTCAGAGCCATGAATGGTTATTTGCGGCTTCGCGTTGGGCGGGAGTAGCATTCTTGGTTGGGTTTGCTTACAGCAAGTGGCGAGCCTCATTTTTAGAGGAACATTTGATTCTCGAAGCCTATACGAAGAAGCTAGCCGTCTGGCCACTTATCATGACAGCGTTGGCGGTAACTTGGCTAAATCCACATTTTTATCTCGACACCATGATTTTGATTGGCAGTTTGGCGAATCAATGGCAAGACGATAAGTGGCTGTTTGTCATGGGCGGCGTGATGGCTTCTATAGTGTGGTTTTTAGGACTGGCTTTTGTTGGAAGGTTGTGTGCAGCTTGGCTGGAGAAAGCGGCATTTTGGCGTTGGTTTAATCGTATTAACGCGGTCTTGATTTGGTTCATTGCTATACAAATTGCCACCCAACCTTTTTAAGCTTGGGTGGCGTAATGAAATCGTTTTAGGCGTTAAAGTTTGATTTCCACTTCGTGCGGATTTTCATCTGTTTGTACCGATGTGTCCGCCTCTGCCAACATTTCTGCTGTTGCCACAGAGGAGACGGCCAGCGCCACAGGAATTTGATCTCCTTGCTCTTCGATGACCATAGCCGGTTGATAATTGATGCGGTACATTGCCATTAGAATGACGACTATGTTCATCAAGGCAACAAACCAGAACAAGGCGTCGAGACTAATCCAGTCCATCAAGATAGCGGCAATTAATGGGCCAGACATGCCCCCCACACCGTTCAATAAAATGATACCACTACTGGCGGAAAGGATTTGTTCTGGACGTAACTGGTCATTAATGTGCGAAGAGGCTAAGGAGTACATGGGGAACACAAAAGCGCCTACCATGAACATACCTGCCATCATAATTAGCTGACTGTCCATGCTGTAACCAAATGGTACGATCAAAGCCACTCCAGCACCGACAATAGCGACCCACAAAATCGTGACCCGTCTATCTTGACGATCGGAAAGCAAACCGATCGGCCATTGCAATAACATACCACCAATGTAGCTGGCACCTGTGAACATGGAAATTTGTACTATGTTCATACCAATATTTTTGGCATATAAAGCGCCCAAGCCAAGCATGGCACCAGAGGTCACCCCAGCAATAATGACACCGGTTACCCCAAGTGGTGCCGTTTTCATCAGCCCTAAGATGTTGAGCTTTTCAGGAATATCAATGGTTGGCGACGGTGTTCTTACCAATAGCAAAGGCACCAAAGCCAACGAGATCAGCACAGACGTTAAGATGAACAAGCCATAACCACCTGGGTTGGCGATGTTAAGCAAAGCTTGCCCTATGGTTTGACTAGCCCATATTTCAATGATGTAAATCGAAAATAATCTACCACGATTGGTGTTGGTTGAAATGCCGTTTAGCCAGCTTTCGGTGACGATGAAGAGGGCGGCATAGCATAAGCCTGTAAACATACGCATCAACATCCAGAACCAGGGGTTTACGACAACAGATTGCATTAAAATCGTGATAGAAGCTAAGGAAGCAACCGCGGCAAATACTCGTATATGACCTACATTTTTGATCCAGTTAGGCACTATCATGGAACCGATAATAAAGCCCAAATAATAGGCCGACATGATCAAACCAGTGGCAGACGTATTGAAGGATTCAATTGAGGCACGAATACCGATTAATGAACTCTGCAAGGCACTGGCGACGGTCAATATGGCAATGCCAAATAACAGGCTCCAAATAGGTAATAAGGTTTGCTTTAGCATATCATGCCCTTCAAATACGCTGACGAAATAGCAAAAATGTCTTGGTTAATATTTCGGCAGACTATACCGATACAAATTTGGAATGCAATCCTTATTCAATGTTAAATATAAGTCTTATGATGACGATGAAGGGATTTACTAGAGGTATAAAAAAAGCGAGTCGTATGACTCGCTTTGGGTTGGAAATTAGGCACTTTCGTTTCGACTAAAATGTTTCCCCAACAGAGCATGATAAAAGTTATGGTCTTGCAACACGCCAACGCATTTATCGTCGTCCATCAGTACCATAAATTGGTTTGCATGGTAGCGAATTTCCACCGCTTCACGCATATCGATATTGACAGGTATTAGGAATACAGCGTCTTTTGGGGTATTTGTCAGAATGGTTTCGGGAGTCCACTTCACTGTGGTGATTTCACCTTGCTCATTGGCCGCTTTCATCAGCTTACCATCATCCAATTCTAGCCAAGCTTGATCGGTAACCATGATCTTATCATCTTTGACGGCAAGTTGATCAATTTCGGTCATCAAAGAGCGGCCACGCAATACGTTTAGCGGATTGGTGTGGGCAACAAATTTCTCAACATATTCGGTCGCTGGATTGAGGACAATTTGCTCAGGTGCGTCTTCTTGAATAATGCGAGCCGATTCCATAATGGCAATCTTAGTGCCGATTTTTAGTGCTTCATCCAAGTCATGACTCACGAAGATGATGGTTTTATTAAGACGTTTTTGCAGCTCAATCAGTTCGTCTTGTAACTGAGAACGGATTAATGGGTCTAGCGCAGAAAAGGGTTCGTCCATTAACAAAACATCTGTGTCCATGACAAAGGCACGAGCTAAGCCGACACGCTGGCGCATACCACCAGATAACTCATCGGGCTTTTTGTCTGCCCATTTGTCTAGACTCACCATTTTTAATTGTTCACGCGCTTTATTCAAACGTTCTTCTTTTGGCATGCCTTGCATTTCAAGACCAAAGGCCACGTTTTCCAATACGGTTAACCAAGGCATTAAGGCAAAACTTTGGAATACCATAGAAACGCGATGAGTTCGCATATGACGTAGAGTAGCGTCATCACATTTTGCCATATCGACCATTTGTTTGCCATCGCGAACCAAACAGCGGCCACGAGCGATTTTATTTAGACCGTTTACCGCTCTGAGTAAAGTCGATTTACCCGAGCCAGAAAGCCCCATGAGAACACAAATTTCTCCTTCATTGACTTCAATGTTTGCGTTTTGTACACCGACAACATCGCCAGTTATGCCAAGGATTTCATCACGGCTGTGACCCTTGTCCATTAAGGGTAAGGTTTTTTCTTGATTGTCGCCGAAAACAATATCGACATTTTCAATTGATACAACGGCCATGAGTTAAACCTCGTTCTTAACGGATGGGGTTTTGCAGATACGATCAAGGATGATGGCCACTAATACAATAGCAACACCTGCCTCAAAACCTTGAGAAATGTTTACGGTATTAAGTGCTCTTACAACAGGTTTACCTAAACCGTCGGCGCCCACCAGGGCGGCAATCACAACCATGGAAAGAGAGAGCATAATACATTGAGTCACGCCGGCCATAATGCTTGGCATGGCTGCTGGAAGTTCTACTTTGTAAAGTAATTTAGATTTCGTGCAGCCAAAGGCCAAGCCAGCTTCTAATAATTCGTTAGGTACTTTGCTGACACCTAGATAAGTCAAACGAATCGGAGCAGCAATGGCGAAAATAATGGTAGAAATTAGACCGGGTACATAACCCAGACCAAATAGAATTAAAGTAGGGATGAGATAAACAAATGTTGGAATGGTTTGCATCAAATCCAATATAGGGCGTAAAAAAGTGTACAGCCAAGGACGATGTGCCGCAGCAATACCAATCGGTACCCCAATGATGACACTGATGGCGGTTGCTGAAACAACGAGAACTAAGGTTTGAATCGTTTCTATCCAGTAACCCATATTAATAATGAGTAATAAGGCGGCGGCAATAAAGACCAAAAGACCTATGCTACGATGCAAGAACCAAGCACCTGCTAGAATGGCGCCAATGACCACTAAAGGGTGAAGCCATTCGATGGCGTCTACCATGGAGATGATCATGGATTCCAACGTCATAGACACTAAATCAAAAAATACGGAAGCTGCATCAACTAGCCAATCGACAAAGTTTTCCATCCAAGCGCCAAGAGGGATTTTATTATCCGTCAGCCAATTCATATTAGAGTTCTCCCGAAAATTAAACAGTACGCATCACACATTACACCTTTAAAGCAGGGTAATGTGTGATGATGCGTGAGGGTATTATAGACCTAGGTGAGCTTTAACTGCGCTAAGGCCATTGTCACCAGAAGTGGTTTTAACGCCTTCCAACCAAGTATCCAATACACCTGGGTTGGCTTTTAGCCATTCACGAGCGGCGTCATCAGGTTTTTTTCCATCATCAAGAATGGCACCCATAATCTCATTTTCCATTGGTAATGAGAATGTTAGATTAGTAAGTAGCTTGCCAACGTTCGGACATTCTTCTAGGAAACCTTTGCGAATATTGGTATGTACGTTAGCACCACCGAAGTTAGGGCCGAAATAGTTGTCACCACCAGCAAGATATTCCATGTCAAAGTTTGCGTTCATTGGGTGTGGTGCCCAACCCAAGAAAACAATCCATTTGCCACGGCGTGTGTTTCGGCTTACTTGTGACAACATACCAGCTTCACTGGATTCAACGAGTTGGAAATCGCTAAGACCAAAAGCGTTGGAGTCAATCATGTCCTGAATGATGCGGTTACCATCGTTACCAGGTTCAATACCGTAGATACGGCCTGAGAATTCTTTACGGTGTTTGGCGATTTCAGCAAAGTCAGTCACACCAGCATCATAAGCGTCTTTGCTAACCGCTAAAGTATATTTTGCGCCTACTAGGTTTGGGCCTAAGTCTTCCACCGTGCCGGCTTTTAGGTAAGGGTCAATATCCGCTTGCATGGTTGGCATCCAGTTACCTAGGAAAACATCGATATCGCCATTGGCAAGGGATGTATAAGTGACTGGCACAGACAGAAGTTGAGTTTTGGTGCTGTAACCCAAGCCTTCAATGACTTCGCTGGTGATAGCGGTTGTTGCCGTGATGTCAGTCCAGCCAACGTCTGAGAAACGCACAGTTGAACAAGTTGCCGCCATAGTGAAGCCGGATACACCAGCCAAACTGATGGCGATCGCGGTTTTTGTTGCTTTGTTTAACATACCTTACCCTCTCTTTTGTGATAATCAACTCTTGATTTATGCTTTACCAGTAATACTAGAATGACATGTAAACTATCTAATTCTTTGAAATTTTATGCCATGCTTACGATGCGATGCGTCGCAGGGGGCTGATTTGCATCTGGCATAACTAAATTCAGATAATCTTCAATCAGTTGCGCCGAAGTCTTTTTATGTATGCCTCCAGCCAATGAGCCTTGTAACCACATACCGTCAATTAAGGCAGCTACTGTAGTCGCGATATTGCGCGCCTCTTGTACACTGAATTCTGTTTTTAAAACGTGCACTAAAGCAGTGTGTAAGCGCTTTGAGTAAACTCGTTGTAAACGGAACAATGATGGTGTATGCATTGCCGATGCCCAGAAGCCCATCCATGCTTTCACCACTTGGGGGTGAGTTTGGGATTGACTAAAGCTGGCTGTTACAATGGCCATTACTTTATATTTAGCGGGCTTATCTTGCGATTTTATGACTTCCTGTGACAAAACTTCAAAAAATTCGCGAATTAGGCTTTTCATGGTCTCCTCGAATAGACCATCCTTGCCACCAAAGTAGTGATTGATAATGGCTGGAGAAACTCCCGCTTTTTTGCCGATAACGCTAACTGTCGCACCAGAAAAGCCATATTTGTCGATGGCTTTAATGGCCGCTTTGATGAGCTGAGGTTTACGTATTTCAGGCATTCCTACTTTGGGCATGATTAAACCTTTTTTATTAAACAGCTGTTTAACGAAAACTATACTAGGCCGATTGTGTAAATTAGGTCAACCCTTGACAATTCTAAATATTAGTTCTCTAATTAATTTAAATTATTGATTTATATATTAAAAATAATTAAAAAATTAATTTTTCGGTCTTTTTTGATAAGACTTATGTCGGTATGGGATAAATATTAAGAAAAACCTTGCGTAATATTGCCCAACTTTAATCCTTGGCAGTCTGGTTTAATAGTAGGGCAAAAGTATTTTCCAAGTTGTGTTTGCTGTATGAGTTGTCTGTATTACGCTCATGCGTTCCGTATTATGTGTTTATGATGAGATTAAAATGGACTATGGGAGTCGTAAAATATGATGTCGGAGTTAGCATTATTTGATCAGGTGATTGATCGCTCTGCAATGCACAGTGACAAGTGGGACAGATACCCAGAGGGTGTGATTCCCATGTGGGTTGCGGATATGGATTTTGATGCGCCTGAATGCGTTAAAAGCGCTTTGCAAAGTAGGATACAGCAAGGCGTATTTGGTTATACTCACACTCCAAAAGCTTTGGTGACTGCTATTCAGACACACTTACAATCTTCTTATGACTGGTCTATATCAGGAGCACATTTAGTGCATTTGCCGGGATTGGTTTGTGCTCTACATTTAAGTGTTCAAACCTTTTCTGAGCCAGGTGATGCCATTGTGGTACCTGGTCCTGTGTATTATCACCTTACTAAAGCGCCAGAGATGGCAGGGCGCGATTTGTTGCGTATTGACATGACCTTGCAAGAAGGGCGCTGGTTGCCTGATTGGCAAGCGTTTGAAGCGGCTTGTGCGCAAGCAAACAGCAAAATGCTGCTACTTTGTAATCCTCATAATCCGGGTGGCACAGTGTACCGCAAAGATGAGTTGGAGAAGATTCATGCGCTTGCAAATCAATACGATTTGCTGGTGGTCAGCGATGAAATCCACTGTGATTTGATATTGGATGAGATTAGTCATGTCCCTTTCGCCAGTCTCAATCAAGATGCTGCGCAACGTACTATTACCCTAATGGCACCCAGTAAAACCTATAATTTAGCCGGTTTGGGTTATGCCTTTGCTGTGATTGAGAATGCTTACTTACGACAGCGCTTTAATCAGGGTCGAGCAGGGTTGATCCCAACGCCAAATATGTTGGGCTTAACGGCGGCTCAGGCGGCTTATGAAGAGGGACAGGTTTGGCATCAGGCGCTAATTACCTATCTGCGACGCAATCGTGATTACCTAGTCCAAAGGTTGGCAGATACCCCCTTAGTCGTTAGTCATTTGGAGGCCACTTATTTGGCCTGGATAGACGCTTCTAATTTGCCAGTAGAAGACGCTTATGCTTTTTTCTTAGAAGCCGGTGTTGGGGTGTCTCCAGGTAAGGATTTTGGGGATGCGAATTTTATTCGACTGAATTTTGGTTGTTCTTTGGGCGTATTGAAGCAAGCGTTAGACAGAATAGAAAAAGCCATAAGAGTCCTATAAAAGTGCGAGATAAGTCTCTAAGAGGAACTTATATTTTTAAATGAAGTCTTAATCATCATTTGACTTTGTCACGGAATTACAGAGTTTATTAGAGGACGCTCGATTTAGCGGATGCTTGCTTTGAGTGACCAAAAGAGAGTCGTAATAGATGGATTTCTCCGTACGTTTTACGGTGTTTTGTATAGTGCTAATCAGTCTGCTGGCTTGGCAGACATTGCGACCGCGAAGACGCTTATTAAACTGGCGGCAGCGTTGGTGTCATAACTTAGCGCTTTTGCTTATTGGCGCTGTATGTGTGCGTCTTGTACAGCCTTTGTTGTTGAGTGTGATTGCTTTTTTCGGGCAAGACAAGGGCTTGCTTTCTCATCTAGACTGGCCCGTTTGGTGTTCAGTTGTGCTTAGCATATTGATGCTGGATTGCCTGATATATTGGCAACATAGACTTTTTCATCGTGTTCCATTGTTATGGCGACTGCATCGAGTTCATCATACCGACCCAGAACTCGATGTTAGTTCGGCGGTGCGTTTTCATCCCTTTGAAATTTTGTTGTCTTTATTGATAAAAGCAACGGCCATCTTGTTGCTTGGCATTCCTGTTATTGCGGTCTTGCTGTTTGATGTCTTACTAAATGCTGCCGCTATGTTTAATCATACTAATGCACGTTTGCCTGCTAAGTGGGAAGCGGTATTGCAGCGAGTGATTGTCACTCCCGATTTTCATCGTATTCATCATTCTCGTGTGAACAGTGAAGCCAATAGTAATTTCGGTTTTTTTCTCAGTATCTGGGACACTTTGTTTGCTTCTAAATGCTCACAGGCAATAGGGGGCGATGAAGCGTTAAATATTGGTTTACCAGGAACCAAAACATACCAACCAAGGTCTTTGAAAGCTCTGTTATGGATGCCGTTCAAATTGGTGATTCGCAAATCTTGATAAGGAGAAAGGGATGAATTTTCATGAATTAAACCCTGTTGAAATGCGCGTGATAGGCAGCTTGATCGAAAAAGCCATCACCACCCCAGAATATTATCCCCTTAGCTTGAATTCTTTACAGTCAGCCTGCAATCAAAAATCCAGTCGTGAACCTGTCATGAACTTATCGGAAACGGAAATAATGGTAGCGATAGATGCCTTGGTGGCACGAGGTTTGGTCATGGAAGTAAGCGCTTCACATAGTCGTGTTAGCAAGTATCAACATAGGTTTTGCAACAGTGAATTTTCGGATTTGCAATTTAATGATGGGCAAACAGCCATTTTGTGTCTGTTGTTTTTGCGAGGAGCGCAAACGCCGGGTGAACTGAGATCCCGCAGTGGCCGTTTATATAGTTTTAGTGACCTAGACGAGTTGGAAGCTACATTAATGGCGTTGCAAGACATGCAAGGAGGTCCTTTTGTCAGACTACTGCCAAAACAGGCAGGTAAAAGAGAGCAGCGTTATCAAGAGTGTTTCGGTGTGCATCAAGACCCACAACCCCTTTTGAATGAAGACGGTGAGACAGGGCAAATTGAAGAGACTTCATTCACTTTAGAAGGGCGAGTGAGTGAATTAGAAGCAAAAGTTGCACAGTTAATTGACCGAATTCAAGAATTGGAAAATGGCGATGGACTATAATGGTCAATGAGGTCACACTTAGGCGCATTTTTTGCGATTGATCATACGGTCTACGTGGCTGATTTTTAAAGAGGGAATAGCGATGAATACTTTACGCTGGGGAATTATCGGAACAGGGCAAATTGCTAACGCTTTTGCGAATGATTTTCGGTATGTGAAATCAGGAGAATTACGCGCTGTCGCCTCCAGAAACAAATCTTCTGCAGATGCGTTTTCGAGCAAATACGATATCGAATTGGCATTTGTAGATTATTTTTCCTTAATCAACAGTCATGAAGTGGATGTTATCTACATCGCTACGCCTCATGTGCATCATTACGAGTTGGTAAAAGCTTGTATTCTTGCAGGTAAAGCTGTGTTGTGTGAAAAGCCATTTACCCTCAATGAAGCACAATCAAGTGAGCTTTATGATTTAGCGGAGCATCACCAGGTTTTCGTGATGGAAGCCATGTGGACGCGATTTAATCCTGTTATCGAGCAAGTATTAGAGTGGGTTGAAGAAGGCGAAATTGGCAATTTGCAAAGTATCCAAGCCAGTTTTAATTTCCTTGCGCCAAACGATCCAGAACACAGACTGATGAATCTAGAATTGGGCGGCGGCGCCTTGTTGGACGTGGGAATTTATCCTGTCTTTTTGGCACAACTTTTCTTTGGTAAGCCAGATTTTGTACAAAACCAAGCCGTCATTGGGGATACCGAAGTCGATGTGTTTGAGCAAATTTTATTGGGATGGGAAAGTGGACAACTCGCCTCATTAGAAGCTTCTTTGATTTCTTGTCATCCCAATCGCGCGATTTTATCGGGTTCTAAAGGTTACATTGAAATTGATTCAGAATGGTTTTGTGCCAAGTCATGCCGTATTGTGGATTCAGACAACAACGAACGTGCTGTTGAATTTGATTTTCCAGGCGTTGGGTATCAATTTGAAGTAGACGAAGTAAACCGATGCATAGAAGAGGGCTTGCTGCAAAGTCCTAATCACAGTTGGCAGGATAGTTTAGAACTGATCGCTACTTTGGATGAAGTTAGACAAGACATAGGGCTGTATTACCCTGGTGAAGAAATGCCTTCTGAGGAAGACTTACATCACCATCATCATGAACACAATCATCATAAACATTAATATTCTGTTATAAAAAAGGCTCTGACCATCAAAACGATCAGAGCCTTTTCATATTTGTTAAAAGCTTATTTTAGGTGCTTATTTAATGTTGGCAGCAACGTCTTGAACAAACGTGGCGCAGCACACAATACATCACCAGAGCCGAGTTTTGGTGAGCCGTCAAAAGCAGCAATCAATGCACCCGCTTCTTTAGCGATGAACAATGGCGCTTGCATTTCCCATTCTTGTAATTGGATGCCCCAAGCGGCATCCAAACGACCTGCGGCAACATTGGCTAGCATAAGTGCTGGCGCATCTTGCATCACAACGCGAGCACCTTGTTGCGCTACGTCTGATAGGATAGCTAATTGACCAGCAAGATAGGTTGCTGTGCGTTCAGTGGCAGGGAACTGAGCAGCTAAAGTAGTGTTTTCTAATCCGCGAGCAGCGCTGCTACGAATACGAGAATTGTTTAGGTAAGCACCGCGACCTTTACTGGCGTAAAACTCATCGCGAGTGTGAGGGTTAAGCACTAGGGCGTGTTCCACTTTTCCGGCAACCAAATAACTAATGGTAATAACGTGGCCAGCTAGACCGCGAGAGAATAAATGCTGTCCTTGGATAGCGTCAATAATCCATTCGCCTTCTTCACCCGTTTGTACATTGCCTTGCAGGCGAGTGGTGATGGTGTCGGCTGGGTAAGCTTTTTCCAAGTGGTAAACAATGCTGCGCTCAGCACCAGAACAAACAGCAGCGTATACTTCTGCAGCAGATTTACCCTGTTCCTTATCAAATAATAATTTCTCTTGTGAGTGAACTATGTATTCTGCAGCGGCACGAGCTGCTTTTAGTGTGACATTGATTCTAGGTTGCATAATTTACCGTCAATTAATTTGTCATTAAGTATGCACTGCCCGTCCCTTGTGAGAACAAGCCAGTTGCCAGATAAAGTGTTAAAGAGCGGGCGGCCAGATGTAACCATCTAACTGCCAAAATTTGAGCGAGAATTCTAGCTTAAATATTCTGCTTAGGCTAGGGGGGAGTTGGTTAAAAACTAAACAAATACGGGATAGGGAAATTTTTCTGGTAACATAGTCCGACTTAAACCGATTCCAAAATGAGTTACTGACAAAATGCAAAATAAAGTTCGCATCGTTCTGGTGAATACGTCGCATCCTGGCAACATTGGCGGCGCTGCACGTGCCATGAAAAACATGGGCTTGGCCGATCTTTACCTGGTTGCCCCACGTGAATATCCGAGTCAAGAAGCCATCAGTCGAGCTTCAGGGGCGACCGATATCCTTGAGAATGCCGTTGTCGTGGATACCCTTGAGGAAGCCTTGGCAGATTGTCAGTTGGTTATTGGCACGAGTGCACGCGAGCGAACCATTCCTTGGCCTTTGGTAGACCCTCGTGAATCTGCTGACTTGGTATTTAATGAAGGCTTGGAAACCGCCTTTGTCTTTGGTCGCGAAGACAGAGGTTTGACCAATGAAGAATTGCAGCGTTGTCATTACCATGTACACATACCTTCCGTGTCTTCTTTTAGTTCGTTGAATCTGGCGGCAGCAGTACAAGTGATTGCCTATGAATTGCGTATGAAGAGTCTATTGAATCAAGAAGCGCCAGCGGTGCAAAATAAATGGGATGTGCCAGCGTCAACTGTAGAGCAGGTGGATTACTTGTTGGAACATTTAGAGAAAGTATTAATCGATATTGAGTTTCTCGATCCAGACATGCCTATGCAGGTCATGCCAAGGTTTCGTCGTTTGTTTCAGCGTTCCAGATTGGATCAACAAGAATACGGTATGCTACGCGGCATGCTAACGGCAATGGAAAAGCAAATGAACAACTAAATTGCAGGCTATTTGAAAATGGGCGAGAGGCGTTAAGTCTCATCACTCTGTACATAAAAAACCACCTTAGCTCGAAATGAGATAAGGTGGTTTTTTGTTGGTTTTCAAGAGGTGTTTAATTAAGCTGGTCGTTCCGGACGACCTTCTTCTTGCCAATGTGTGTGATACTTCTGACCAGCTTCACCGTCGACTCTCTCGTAGGTATGCGCTCCAAAATAGTCACGTTGCGCTTGCAATAAATTGGCAGGCACGACTTCGGAACGATAGCCATCAAAATAAGCCAAAGCAGAGAAGAAGGACGGTGTGGGAATACCTGATTGTGCGGCTAACACAACGGCCTTACGTAAGCCTTTTTGCTTGCTTGCCATGGCATCAGCAAAGTAATCACTCAACAACAGGTTTTCTAGCTGAGGGTTATCAGTGAAAGCATCCGCTATCTTCTGTAGGAAAGAAGCGCGAATAATACAACCACCGCGCCAAATTTTGGCGATGTCACTGAAATTAAGAGTCCAGTTGTATTCTTTTTGAGCCGCCCGCATGATTTGGAAACCTTGTGCGTAAGCGCAAATCTTCGCACAGTAAAGGGCTTCTTCAATAGCGGTTTCTACTTCGCTGGCTTCAATCTCACCACTTTCCACATCGGCAACCAGTTTGCTGGCTGCGTGCTCACGCTCTGTGGCTAGTGTACTTAGGGCTCGAGCGTAAACGGATTCACTGATGATGCCAGCTGGAATCCCCATTTGTGTTGCGCTGATAGAGGTCCAACGACCAGTGCCTTTTTGACCCGCACTGTCGAGAATCATATCAACCAAAGGCGCACCCGTTTTGTGATCGTATTGCTGTAAAATGTCGGCGGTAATTTCTACCAAATAGCTGTTCAATATCCCTTTATTCCATTTCTCAAACAGTTTACCGATCTCTTCTGGTTCGTAACCTAATAGTGAACGTAATAAGTGATAAGCTTCACAAATCAATTGCATGTCTGCGTATTCGATACCATTATGAACCATCTTGACATAATGACCCGCGCCATCAGGACCAAGATAGGCTGTACAAGGTTCACCTTCAGTCACTGGTTGTCCCGGCGTATTACTCACTATTGGGTTGCCATCTTTATCGACTTTGGCCGCCACGGCTTCCCACATAGGTTGCAAATATTTCCAAGAATCAGCGTCGCCGCCGGGCATTAAAGAAGGTCCAAAGCGAGCGCCAACTTCACCGCCGGAAACGGCGGTACCGAAAAACTTGAATTTTTCTTTGTAGTCCGCTTCGCGACGAATGGTATCCGTCCATTGGCTGTTACCGCAGTCAACCACTATGTCATCCGCTTCTAGACCAGCTTTAATCAAACTTTCACAAACCGCATCAACAGGTTCACCAGCAGGTACTAACACAACGATAACGCGTGGCTTTACTAAGTTAGATAACATGTTTTCCATGCTGTCACAGCCGATGATTCTGGCTGGAGCAGAAGCATCTGGACGCTCAGCTGTTTCTGTGGCTAAAACATCTTTCACTTTATGTGTGTCCAGATCAAAACCTGCAACTCGATAGCCGTGATCAGCTAAGTTTAAGGCCAAGTTTTTTCCCATGACACCCAGGCCGACAAATCCTATATTGCAGTTCTGATTCGTTTCTAACATAAATATCGATCAACCTTTTGAACAATTGGGGATTGAGGAAATAATCTTACCATGAAGTGGGAAAATGCAGGAGATGATAAGGAGGAGAAAAAACTAAAAAACGAGAAAAAATGAGAGTGATGGCTAGTAGCCTTAAAGATTGTAAGGTGATAGTCGTAAAATTTTACAAAATTTCTCCTTAACTTTTCGATGTACTTTTTGGTGATTGGATTTCCATTTAGTAGAAAGACTACCAAAAAGAAAGAAAACTACAGAAATATTGTTCACTATTTCATCATCTTAGTGTTTTTTTAGTCTTTCAAATTGAGATGCTTAACATAATTTTATAAAAAACAATGAATTAACCAGTATTATTGATTTTCAAAATGGTAATAAAATAACACTTTGTTATAACAATATGCTTTCTTAGAATCTTTTGTTACTATCATTTTTACAAATAAAAATCTTTCCAAAGAGATAACAAAAAAACCACTCAAACCTTATCGTACAGAGGATTAAGCGTAATGAACTCCGCATCGGAAGTTACTAGAATTCACAAGAACCTAACCACATCACAGTTGGTGGAAAAGGCATTGCAAAATGGCGAAGGGGTTCTAGCCGATAATGGAGCACTTGTTGTTGAAACGGGTGCTCGTACAGGTCGTTCTCCAATGGATCGCTTTATTGTAGAAGAAGCATCTAGTAAAGATAGTATTCACTGGGGACCTGTTAATCGTCCATTCTCAGAAACAAAATTTGCTCCTTTATGGGAGCGCGTAACCGCTTATTTGGATGGCGAAGAAACGTATTTATCAAATATTCACGTTGGTGCGGGCGATGAATATTATCTTCCAGTCATTATGCGAACGGAAACTGCTTGGCATCATTTATTTGGTCGTAACTTGTTCATTCGTCCTGATACATATAATCCAAACGATAAAGGTGAATGGCAAATTCTAAATGCGCCAGGTTTTGTTTGTGAGCCAGAAAGAGACGGCACCAATTCTGATGGCTGTGTCATTTTGAATTTTGCTGAGCGTAAGGTACTGATTGCAGGTATGCGTTACGCTGGTGAAATGAAAAAAGCCATGTTTTCTGTGCAAAACTACTTGTTACCTGCTTATGATGTGCTGCCTATGCATTGTGCGGCGAACGTAGGTAGTGACGAAGATGTGACTTTATTCTTTGGCCTATCTGGTACTGGTAAAACAACCTTATCTGCGGATCCTGAGCGTTTTCTTATTGGTGATGACGAGCATGGTTGGGGTAAAGATACTGTCTTTAACATTGAAGGCGGTTGTTACGCTAAGACCATTGATCTGTCGAAAAAGAACGAGCCCATTATTTGGGAGGCAATTAAGTTCGGTACGATTGTGGAAAACGTAGTTCTGGACCCTGATACTCGTGTAGCGGATTACACGGACACTTCTTTGACACAAAATGGTCGCGCAGGTTATCCGCGAGAGCACATTGAGAAGCGAGCACCAGAGAATCGCGCTGGTGAACCAAATGCCATCATTTTCTTAACTTGCGATTTAACAGGCGTCTTGCCACCTGTCTCCATTTTGAGCAAAGAAGCAGCCGCTTACCATTTCTTGAGTGGTTACACGGCTTTGGTCGGTTCCACTGAAATGGGGGCTGGTACAGGTATCAAATCAACCTTCTCAACTTGTTTTGGCGCACCTTTCTTCCCTCGTTCTGCTGACGTTTATGCCGATCTCTTGATTAAGCGTATTGAAGAGTTTGGCAGTAAGGTTTACTTGGTCAATACCGGTTGGACTGGAGGTGCCCATGGTCAAGGCGGAAAACGTTTTAGCATTCCAACCACGCGTGCTGTGATTGCTGCGATTCAGTCTGGCGCATTAGCGGATGTTGAAACAGAGCATTTAGCCGATGTGAATTTGGATGTACCGACTCAGGTGCCTGGTGTGGATAGTGTACTTTTGAATCCTCGTAAAACCTGGTCTGACCAAGCAGCGTATGAAGCGCAGGCAAACAATTTGATTGCTCAGTTTGTGGAAAACTTTAAGAAATTTGACACCGTATCTGAGACGATCTTAAAGGCTGGTCCAGCGCTGTAATTGCTTATTTCATATAGTTTTTTGAAAAAGCCGCAACTGAGTTGCGGCTTTTTTGTTGGGCGTAAAATTTTTTGTTTTTTTGGTTAAAATTTAAGCTAGCCATTAGCCTTATAAATAATGTAATCTTTTGTATATGTATATTGATAGCCATTGCCATCTTGATTTTGGTGTATTTGATCAGACTCGTGATGAGTTAATGTTGAACTGTGATGCGGCGGGGATAAAAGGCTTTTTGGTGCCAGCTACGACGGCAGCTTCTTGGCGAACGCTAAGTCGTTTGGCGAAACGCTATTCGCAGTGGCGGATAGCTTACGGTTTGCACCCTTACTTTTTAGCGCAAGCAAAGCTGGGGGAATTGGATGCATTGGCAGAGGCATGTGAAGCTGATGATGTATTGGCCATTGGTGAAATAGGTTTAGATAATTGGCCTGGTTCCTATGATATGGACGTTCAAAAAGATTTTTTTATGCGTCAATTACAGATAGCGAAAAGTTTGAATTTGCCCGTGGTGATTCATGCGCGTAAAAGTTATGACTTGGTGCATCAATTATTGCGTCGTGTTGGTTTGAAGTGTGGCGGTGTCATACATGCATTTAACGGTAGTTATGAGCAGGCGCAACGCTTTTTGGAATTGGGTTTTGTATTGGGTATAGGCGGCACAATTACTTATCCGCGAGCGAAAAAAGCCCAGCGTGTATTGGCGGCTCTGGGCCGACAGGCTTATGTACTAGAAACGGATTCACCGGATATGCCATTATTTGGTAAGCAGGGGCAAATTAATACGCCTTTGTCTGTGATTCAAGTAGCGCAACATGTTGCTCAGGTTAGGATGGAAGAAGTAGAGCAGATTGCTGTCGACAGCTATGGTAATCTACTGAGAGTTTTTCCTAAGTGGCATGAGGGCTTACTTTGAACAATACACAAGATATTAATGCATCCATCCGTATTTTGCTGCTGGGCTCAGAAACAGAAGTAGGGGCTTCTTTTATTCAGCAAACCAAGGATAGGCCTGAGTTTAGCTGGTTGTGCCCGGAGGAAGCTTTATTGCTTGACTCAAATCGCCGTAAAGAACTAGCGGCTATGTCGTATGATGTTGTGATTGACGCATTAAGTTTGCGATACGCCTTGCAAACCGATTATGAGAAGTTTTTAGCGACTTTGTCCTTTCTCAGTGAGGAGGCAAAGGCGCCATTGATTATGTTAAGCAGCGCCCGAGTATTCTCTGGTGGTAAAGGGCTGGCTTATACAGAAACGGATTTGCCTGATGGTCAAAGTGCTTATGCAAAGGCTTTGATTCAGGCAGAGGTTACGGTTTTACATCATCCTCAAAATATTGTTCTGCGTACCGGTTGGTTGTTTAGTGGACAAGGGGATGACTTTGTTTGTCGCACGTTGGAGTCTATTCAGGGTGGCGTTAATCTTGCTTATAAAGATGATTTGATTGGTAGTCCAACACCTGTCTCAGATTTAGTGAGAGTGGTATTGTCTATGATCAATCAAGATCATTATGGTGCGGATAATAAAGGTATTTATCATTATTGCTGTGCGGAAGAAATTAGTTGGGTTGGATTGGTTGAGGCGATTGTGACAACTGCCGCGCAATTTGATTCAAGAGCTCAAGTGGACGTAGAGACGCCATTGGAAACAGTAGAAGGCGTACCACAAATGGCGATGAAGCGGCAGTCTTTGTCTTGTCGTAAAGTATTTAACCATTTTGGTATTAAACAACGTCCCTGGAGATCAAAACTAAGAAGTCTGGTAAAGGAACTGTATCAAGTTAGTTGAATAAGATATGAACAACAGATGATTCAATTATGGATTGCATGTTGCTCATGTCTTTTCAAGGTCAGTGGTTGACCTTTGATATGCAGATAGAGCAGGAGTTGACGTGCATAAAATGAATCTGAAAGCGGTAATGGTCGTATTTGTTTTTCAAGTTGTGGTTGGCGTTCTTTGGTATGCATCAACACCTACTCAATTTTTGGGTAGGTCTGTGTTCCATCAAGGGGCACAGCTGCCAACTTGGGATGTATTAACAATTTTCTTTTGCTCAAGCTTTGTATATTTGTGGTTTACTGCATGGTTAATGGTAAGAGTGGGTCATTTAACTCGACTTGGCCAATTTACGCTAGCCATTTTTATTTGGTTATTCATTGTGCTGCCAAACTTCATGATTGTCGCTATGCATTTAGAAATAGACTATAACGATTCAGTCTATTTATTATCCTACAGTGCGGTGAATTGCGCCATAATGGCATTTATTTTGCCATTATGGCGACCATCTAGATCTATTTTTAAAGATTAATCTTTAAGTGTGGTGAAGTTTTAGTAGAGGCTGCTCTCTGGCCATACCAACCAAAGGCAGACACCGCTGATTGCAATGCTAATGATTGCTTGGCTAAGTATGCTTGGTATGGTCTTGTTGGTTAAGCCATTGACAATAGGCGTGACAAAGCAGGAAGCGCTAATCAAAAACATAACACTTAATGGAATGTCTGCTAATACATGACTTTGAGTAATCAGCCCAGCTAAAATTATAATGCCTGCTGCACTGCTGAATTCTTGGTGTTTAGAGAGCAAGAGTACAATCAAGAGATAAGCAAAACTTGCCGCAGCAAACGCACCTAATAATTGCCCTATCAATAAGCTGCCCCCAATAGAAATAACTGGAGCCGCACCACCTGCCACTATCATCAGACCAATCATTGGCAAATGAGGCTGTAACTTTTCTATACCAGATTTAGCTTCGTCTTGTTTGCTGTCGGCTAGATGGCTTAGCGCAAGATAAATCACCACCAATAAGGCACTTACTAAGCTCCAAGCTAAACTGATTGGCATGCCTGAATGTTTTAACACAGGATTAAGTAATGCATAGAATGATAAGCAGGCCAGTATCAGGCTGATACCATATTTAAGTACCGAAGAGAGCTGAGTTTTACTTAAAGTTAAGTAAGTCAAAATGCCTAAAATGGCACTTATCGTGTAATAATCCATGGCTTGCTTGGGTGGGAAACTGAGGCCTGAATGAATCAGCCCCAGCCCAACCAAGAAACCACCGAGGTAGCCAAGAAAAGACGCTGAACGCAATAATTTGCCAGCAATAAAGCTGACTATTAAAGCGGCAAAAAAGGGGTAAACTGCCGTATGTAATAGCATGATTAAATTAGAATTGCTGGCTTGATCGTACATGTCTTTTCCTTAACTAATATTACTGGCGGATGCCTTCCACATAGACTTCAATTTCTGTTGCGTCGGTAACACCAGGGATGAAGTAAGTGATGCCGAAATCACTGCGGTTGATTGTGGTTTTCGCTTCAAAACCTGAACGGTAGCCGCCCCAAGGATCTTTGCCTTCGCCAATTTTTTCAATTTCGAACGTTACAGGTTTAGTTACGCCATGCAGTGTTAGGTCACCAGTGAGTGTATCACCGTCAAATTCAGTGCTATTGAATGTTAATGTTGGGAATTGCTTCACATCAAGAAAGTCTGGGCTGCGCAAGTGCTTGTCACGAGCATCGTGGTTAGTATCTACGCTGTCCGCTTGAATAGTCAGTGTTGCTGAGCCAGATTTACCATCGTCGCCGTATGAAAAATCACCGCTAAACTCATCAAAGCGACCCACTGTAGTGCTTACACCCAAGTGACCAATTTTAAAAATGACAGCAGAGTGAGCGGCATCCACTTTGTAGTCTGCTGCAAAAGAAAGGCTAGAGGCCAATGCCAAAGCGCTAATGGTTAATAATTTCATTGTGTTCTCCTAGTTAAAAAGTAAGTTATTCCTTTAGTTTAGATTTTTTTATTTAATAAATAATCCTCTAAAAAAATAATTCAATATTAACTATAATGAAATAATCTATTGGGAACTTTTTGATAATGCGGAAAATGAAATGGATAAGTTTCAAGCAATGAAGGTGTTTTGCCGAGTGTATGAGGTGGAGAGCTTTAAGTTAGCGAGTGATTCACTTGGAATCTCAAGACCAATGGTGACCCGGTATATTAATTCCATTGAAAACGAATTAGGCACCAAGTTATTGCAAAGGAACACTCGTAATATCAGTGTGACGCATGCTGGTCAAAGATATTATCAACATTGTATTGCCATCTTAGATGCTTTGGAAGAAGCAGAAAGTGAAATAGGGGAGTTGACTCAAAAACCAAAAGGTTTATTGAAAGTCAACGTGCCAATGGATTTTGGTTTGACTCACTTAGTGCCTTTGCTTGATAGCTTCAGTCGTTTGTATCCGCAGATTGAATTGGATGTGGATTTTAATGACAAACGTGTTGACATGACGGAGTCGGGTGTTGATCTTGCTATTCGAGGCGGTATGCTGGGAGGCGATCAATTCGTGGCGCGTAAGCTCTGTACAACAGGGTCTTATGTGTGCGCCTCTCCAAAGTATCTTGAACGTAATGGCAGGATTTCGTCTTTAGAGGACTTATCGAAGCATAATTGCCTGATTTATACCAATACAACGACATCTGATCATTGGAGTTTTAGTGGTGCTAATGGAGAGCGTCGTTCAGTGGTGGTATCAGGTAATTGTCGAGCGAATAATGGTGGTGCCTTAGTACGATTAGCTTTACAAGGGGTTGGAGTCATTTATCAACCAGATTTTCTGGTGTCTAAGCATATTGAGTCCGGCGCTCTGGTGAGTGTTTTGCCACAATGGAAAGGGTATGAATTAAGTTTTCACGCTATTTATCCACAGCGTAAATTGATGTCGCAGAAAACGCGCTTGCTGCTTGAATTTTTACAAGAACATTTGTAGTTAAAAGCGCCGTTTGAATGATTTTATAAGACATTCAAACGGCGATGTGGATTAGACTAGGTCAGTAAAATCATTATCAATGTGAAGATCAACATAAAGATCATAACCAGGTAGCTTAATGTGTTGGTTAGTAATGTCTAATTCTTCTCCTCCTAAGACATTGAAACCAAACTTATAAGTTGGTAGCACTTCACCGCGAATGGCTGCTTGGTTGTACTCTTGCGCGGCTGCAGTAACCGCTTGATGCTTCTCTTGATAAGCTGACATTTGCGCAGGTGAATAGCGCTTTTCCAGCATGTCGAGAGTTTGTTGTGGTGATAACAGTATCGCCGTGGCGTTGTTGCCACCAAAACCTTTAGAGTTCAAAAGCGCTGCTTTGAAATGCGATTTCCCATAGTGTTCGTGCTGAAGTTGGAACTTCAAACCTTCTTGATACACGTCTTCTGCAATGGCTTTCGAAGTGGTGATACCAGGTAGAATACCATCCTGCCAAACACCTAAAGAAAGGTGCAGTTGGTCGCCGCCTGCAGTGCCTTGAGAGTGTCCTAAAAAGGCTTTCATCGCCGTGACTGGCATGTCGGTTGCGCCAAAGCTGGCCGCCGCTTTACTTAACACATGGGATTCTGTCACGCGGTTCTGCGGCGTGCTGGTACCATGAGCCTGAATAAAGGTGTGTTTGGTTAATCCCTCATTGCCAATCAGGTTTTCTAAATAAGCCATGGCTTTGCTCATGGTTAAATAGTTACCAACCCCTGGTGCGGAAATAGATTTCTTGTGTCCGTCAGCATAAGAATACACGGCAGGAACGGAACCAAAAATCTGCGCGCCCAATTCGATTGCAAGTTCATCATCCACTAACAATGTCCATTGACTGGATTCGCCGATGGTAAAGCCGCAGTTGTCAGCAAACGGACGGCAACTGCGAGTATGATCAGGCTCATCCTGTTGGCTCAATTTGTCAAGGGCTAGCAAGGAAACGTCTTCTGCCAATGCGCCCATAGTGCGGAAGCCTTCAATAATTTCTGGTGTAATGGGAGCATCACTGCCACCTACCATGGCCACGCGGAATTTGCCGGTTTTGATGCCATCCACAGCCCGTTCTAAGTTGAAGAAGTAGGTTGCGCAAGCGCCAATGGAAGTTCCAACATTACCGACACTGCCTAATAGATAAGCATTGACAAAGTCAGCAGGCATTTGGGCATAGCCTAAGGGTAAGTGCTTAGAGGTGGTGCGTTTGCCCATCAAGGCCGATTTCAGCATGCCGCCAAAACCTAGGTCGTCCATTTGTCCGATAGAGTTTGCAGCGTAGACCGCCATTTGATCAGGACTAACTTTATTCCGAATGACTTCCCAGTCGATGCCGCTGCTCTTAATTGCATCCGATGCGCCATACACTGTCATTTGTAGACCACGTGGGTGGTTACGGCTCTGGTAGAGTTTGCCTGCATCAAAACCGGTAGGCAGTTGTCCTGCCGATTTGACAGCCAAAGGTTTGGTGTCTTTGACGAAGGTTTCCAGGTTGCCTTCAACTTTGACTTCGCTGATGGTGTCGGAAATGGGTGTTACTTTCCAATTAGCAGGTTTGTTTCTTGGCAAAGAGCGAGTTTTAGTTCGGAAACTAAAAGCCTCTTCGCCAGACACTGCTTGTAAAGATGCGGATTTATGGATGGTAACATGATCAACATCAAATAGACTTGGGTGTATACGGCGGATTAACGTGCGAGCCAGTAGCTCTTCGCTTATGCTATCAACAAGCGAATCTGCATCCAGAGATTCGCCTGATTCGGTATGCCAAAGTCCATTTTTGTGCTCCGCCATATTGGTTAGCGTAGCAAGATCCAGTAACACATCCTGCTGGATTGAGCTTGGCAGAAGATCGAAAACGATACGACGATATGCTTGATGAAATGACGTACGTCCAGCCGAATTAATTCCGCCAAAGCCAATAATAACAGGTAAACGGGCCAAGTGAATTTCCTCGTTTTATAAGTGAATAAATATGACTTGATTGTTATGAAGGGGGCGGCGCTAAGCTACCCCAGTCATAGTAATTAAGTAATCCGGTTTTACATTCTATTACATTTTTTCCCTTTGTCGTTCGAAAAAAAGTGAAATAAAAAATGCTTACTCATTACTGGTTTGAGTACGATTAAATTGCCATAACTTATTGTAATTAATCAAACTAATGATTTCTTTTACGTAAGCTTGGCCACGCTGTGAATAATGTTGAAGACCTTGAGCCAAGGCTAAGCCGGTTACCACTTCACCTTTTTGTCGTAAATCAGCGCGGGTTTGACGTAGTGTTTTGTAGGCTGAGTTAGTGTTTAAATTATCGATGTAGGCGAATACAGATTCACGGGCATCATGAAATTTACGTACTTCGTGGTCCGCACCAGAGTTTCGAGATTCAGGTACTAAGCCACATCCTTTACGGAAGCACCATTGACCAAAGTAGTTATTGCCTTTGGTCGCAAAACGTGAAGTACCCCACGCTGATTCATTAGCAGCTTGTGCCAATACGAGTGAAGTAGGAATAATGTCGAGGCGCAACATCAGTGCCTGTAGATCTTTTGTAGAATAGGCTTCTAAAACTTTTAGTTTATTGTCTTTACGCTGCTTGGAGACCCATTTAATGTCTTGTTTCGACAGTTTGTTTGGTTTTTCCATTAAGCCAGCGAGACGTTGGCGATCTTCGAGAATAAGTGCATTTTTTTCCTTGGCAAAAGGAGAAAGGTATTCAAAAAAAGCTTTTTTTCGCGCTTTAACGTCACTAATTGCTTTAAAATCGGGGGCTTGAGCCTGAATGGGATGGCTTTCAAAATAACTTTTTTCATCCTCCGTCGCATCATACTCGGTTTGCGCTGAACTGGTTTCTTTCTTACTTTTTTCGTCTTCATCCTGAAAAGGGTTGGTCTTAATCCATAACACTAAAATCAGTATCGCCGTAATAACCCAGAGAATTTTCTTTTCCATAAACAACCACAACTTTAAACTTTTTATATTGGATCGCTTTCATTGAAAGCGATGAGCAAAGCATTTTGTTAAATCAAAAGTGAGCCCATTATCCTTAAAAAATCGTCAATTTAACAGTCTTTAGGAAGTATGCTGACAAAACCCTGATATAACAGGGCTTTGTCATGGTTGCTGGAACTAATTGTTGTCCAAAAATAGATTATTAGGCCCCATAGGGACTACCTGAGTAGGGTTAATATTTTTGTGACTGAAATAGTAATGATGTTTGATATGATCAAAATTTACTGTCTCTGAGATGCCTTCATGCTCATATAAAGAACGTAGATAGCGGTTAATATTGGGGTAGTCGAGAATACGTTTGAGATTGCATTTGAAGTGACCGAAGTACACAGGATCAAAACGAATCAAGGTGGTGAATAAACGCCAATCCGCTTCTGTTTGTTGTTCGCCTATTAGGTAGCGACGACTTTGTAATTTGTCTTCGAGATACTCAAGAGTGTCAAATAAGGGAGTTAAGGCCTCTTCATAGGCCGCTTGTGTCGTCGCGAAACCACATTTGTACACACCATTATTCACCGTGTGATATATGCGTTCGTTAAGGTCATCGATGTCGTCCGCCAGTTCGCTTGGATAAAAATCTAGTGTATTTCCCGTTAAATCGTTAAAAGCCGTATTAAACATCCGAATGATGTCTGCGGATTCATTCGATACTATGGTTTGAGTTTTTTTGTCCCACAAAATAGGCACGGTAACTCGACCAGAATAATCGGCTTTGGCCTTGGTATAGAGTTGATGTGCGAATTCACTGTGATAAAGCGGATCACCACTTTCTATGTGTGCGTCGTGAAAGGCTGGGTCTTTTAAGAAGTGCCAACCGTTTTCTAGCATATCAGGGTGCACGCAGCTGACACTGATAATGTCTTCTAATTGTTTGAGTTTACGAAAAATGAGAGTACGATGCGCCCAAGGACAAGCTAAAGAAACGTACAAGTGATAACGATCTTTTTCAGCGGGGAAATGCTGGCTTTGAGTGACATCAAAGTCGTTAGGCGACTGAACCCAATTACGAAATATGGCCTCGGAGCGCACAAACTTCCCTTGAGATTTTTTGGTGTCATACCATTGGTCGACCCATTGTCCATCTACTAATAACCCCATAATAATTTCCTCAATCTGTAATTTTATACATATTATTAATGAAAACCCGATCAATTCGGGGCAATATATTGGTCGTATTTAATCGAACGATTCGATGGGTTTGGTTTTATGTCTGAGCGTTTTGGTTCTTTGTTTGCACCATGCTGTATTCTGCTCTTGAGTGTGTACGCTAGTTTATACATTGGTGTATTACCGCCAGCTTGGATTGGCATCTTGCCTTTGATGCCTTTGATTTTAGCTGTGATCGCAATTTTATTAGCATGGCACTTCAACAAAGGTCGAGTTTTTATACTGGTAATTTTGTTGCTGATTCCCAAATTATATGGAGGTTCTGAGCAAACGGAGTCAATTACAGCTTACCTCGTTGTTTCCTGCTTCTGTGTTGCTTTACTAGCCTTTGTTAAAGAGCGCGGCTTTTTTAATAAGTTCGCTGTGAACCGCCTATTGTTTGTTGCTATGTTGGTGGCCTGGTGTTATGCCATCGAAAGACATTGGGTGTCTTTTTCTTTTCTTGATCAAGCTGTTTGGCAATTTCCCTTCACTTGGTCTGACTTTCTGCTGTGGGCAGGTTTGGTTGTCAGTATTTTATTAATGTCAGCGGCTTGGTGGCGTAGCAACGATGCTTTTCATGCCTGTGGGTTAGTCAGTGTCATCAGTCTTATTATTATCTCTCGCTTTAGTGTTTCCGACGGGCAATATGACACTATGTTATCCGCACAATGTTTGTTGTGGATCTGGTTTTTAATAATGGAAAGTTATCGAATGGCCTATTTGGATGATATGACACGTTTGCCTGGTCGTCGGGCTTTGAATGAAGCGTTAGTCGGTTTATCAAAAAACTATGCCATTGCTATGGTGGATGTGGATCATTTCAAAAAATTTAACGATACCTATGGCCATGATATGGGCGATAAAGTGCTTAGGACTGTGGCAGAACAGTTGAAAGTCTTTTCCTCCCCGGGTCATGCTTTTCGTTATGGTGGTGAAGAATTTACTCTGGTATTTCGGCGTTGTGAACTGAGAGAGATAGAACAAGTGTTGGAAACAGTGCGCTCCAGCATTGAAGAAGCGGATGTGGAAGTATTTGACCCTAAAGCGAAAAAAGACACGGATGTCAGTGTGACCGTAAGTATAGGAGTGGCATTTGCCGTCAGTGGTGAAGACCCTGAATCTGTTATTAAGCGTGCAGACGAGGCCCTGTATCAATCGAAAAAGAAGGGTCGAAATCGGGTTTCTAAGTCTTTGCCAGCTAAAAATGTGTCGAGAAACTAAAAAAATTGAACAAATGGTCAATTTTTTTAGTTTCACCTATTGCACTGCGAATTCAGCTGTCTATAATCCTATTAAGAATTCGAGAACATTAAGGTGTGTGAGTCTTTACATACTTTAATCACAGCGCCAACGTGGTGTAACAGTTAGCTTAGATAATGAATGCCTATAGTTATTTGAGTCTCTGTTACGAGGGGAAATGGGGAGCTTAGGCTCCCTTTTTTTATGCTAGAAGAAAAGTCCAATTAAAGTAGGCCATTAAGGGAATTGTTAGAGCGTGCTTCGTGACCATGGGAAAAAATGTTATTCTGTTTTTATCTGTTGAGGATAAACAGGTCCCCCTTTTTAACTTATGAGCATATCAGCGAGGCTAGATTTGAGCGACGCAAAACGACCTAAAGATCAG
Source organism: Marinomonas sp. ABL3_031 (assembly GCF_056161265.1). Lineage (NCBI taxonomy): Bacteria > Pseudomonadati > Pseudomonadota > Gammaproteobacteria > Oceanospirillales > Oceanospirillaceae > Marinomonas > Marinomonas sp. ABL3_031. The sequence goes on along the minus strand of NZ_JBSWYU010000014.1, from coordinate 72,880 downwards.
CTGAAAGCGCATATTCGAGCGCAAAATCAAACTCTTATTCTAGAAACTTCGGAACGAGTTTTTGCCCGTCAAGGGTTAGCCAAAACGACCACGCAAATGATTGCTGATGAAGCTGGTTTGCCTAAAGCGAATGTGCATTATTACTATCGTTCCAAAAAGGATTTATTAGAGGCTGTTCTGGAACGTATCTTGAAGTTGTGGCTCAACTCGGTAAGTGAGTTTAATGTAGAGCAAGGGCCGAAGCATAACCTCACTCGCTACATCAGTGAAAAGATAGACCAGTCTCGAATCGATAAAAACGCCTCAAAAGTGTTTGCTATGGCCTTGATTGGGGAAGAGCCTTTTGTATTGGACTATTTGCGTCGTTTGTTTGTCACTGAGTTAAGTCGTGAAAAAGCCACAATTGAGACATGGGTTAATAATGGTTTGATGGACTCAGTGCCAGTTGAACATTTGTTTATTAGTATTTGGGCGATGACACAAACCTATGCTGATTTTGATGCCCAAGTAAGAATCATGCTGCAAAAAGACGTTTTAGAAGAGAGCGACTATGAGGAGGCGAAAGCCTTTATTACGCGCATGGTATTAGCAGGTTGTGGTGTAAAGGGACTGTCATGACCATTGAAAGTAGTATTACTTTTTTTATCGCCATTTTTATTTTTAGTATTACGCCAGGTCCGGGTGTTTTTGCCATTATCGCACGCAGTATGTCCCAAGGAGCTAGGGCCAGTGTGTTATTGAATGCCGGAATGGCGGTCAGTGATATTCTGTACTTAGTCATGGCATGTTATGGGCTAGCGGTTGTGGCGCAAACTATGGAAGGCGCATTTTTAGCCATTCGCTATTTGGGCGCTGCTTACCTCATTTACCTTGGTTGGAAAATGTGGGTCGCGCCAATTGAGGCTAATACAGATGCAATGACGACAATGAATACCTCAAAACAACAGATGGCCAGTTTTGTTCAGGGTTTTATGATTTCTGCTTCTAACCCTAAGGTTATTTTGTTTTATATAGCCTTTTTGCCGACCTTTATGGATCTTACACTTTTGACAAGGTTGGATATTATGTGGGCTTCAATGTTGGCTTTTATCGCCTTGATGATGGGTTTAACTCTGATTGCTGTAAGTGCTTCTCAGGCTCGTAAAATGATGAAATCCAATTCAGCCATGAAAGGGCTTAATCGAGTTGCTGGTAGTATTATGATGAGTGCTGGTGGGTATTTGGCGCTTCGAAATTAGAAACTAGAATCCAGTAGGAAAATATAAAAACGCCACAGGGTTTGGCTCTGTGGCGTTTTTTTGTGTTTATCGAACTGAGTGTTTAGGCTTAGCGAGTACCGTAAATACGATCACCAGCGTCACCAACACCTGGACGGATGTAAGCATGATCATCTAAGCCGCGATCAATGGTGCCAATATACATTGCCACATCTGGGTGCGCTTCTTTGAATGCTTGAATGCCTTCTGGAGCAGCGAACAAGCAGATGAAACGAATGTCAGAAGCGCCCATTTCTTTCATTTTTTCAATGGCCATGATGGCAGAGTTGCCTGTTGCTAACATAGGGTCGACCACAATAATGGTTCGCTCGTTCACTGAGTGTGGCATTTTTAAGTAGTATTCGACAGGTTGTTTGGTGTCTGGATCTCGATACAAACCCACATGACCAACACGTGCAGAAGGTGATAGTTTTAAAACCCCTTCAGCAAGACCATTACCGGCACGCATAATGGTGACAATACACAGCTTTTTACCTTTAAGAACGGGACTCATGGCTTTTTCAAGTGGCGTTTCTACTTCAATATCCATGGTATCCAAATCGCGAGTTGCTTCGTAACCAATCAAAGTGCCTAACTCTTCTACCAGCATTCTGAATTCGCGAGTGCTGGTGTTTTTGTCTCTTAGGCTAGTCAGCTTGTGTTTTACGAAAGGGTGCTGGATAACAAAAATGTTGTTGTACTTTTTTAAAAGTTCTTCGCGAGTCATGCGTATTTTCCTTTTCATTGGCGTGCTTTGGTATTCAATCATTGCCCTGCAAAATTTGTGCTCATGATAGCACTAAGTGGTTTTTAGCTAAATCATTAATCTTGTCCTTCTGGTTAGTGGTAGCTTAGGTCAAGTGGGGATTGATTTCTTTAAGATAGTCACAACATAGACAAGCATTAGACTGGTTAAATCTGCCATGAAAGCGGGTTGAGAATTTCCCAATGAAAGAATTGGATTGAATAATGAGTAATGACGATTTTTTAGATAATCAAGACGATAACGATGTAATGGCAGAAGAGGAAAGTGTGGTCATTAGCGATCCCAAAGCGCTCGCTTTACCGGACGATGTGTTGCCTGAAACCTTATACATTCTGCCTATTTCCAGCCGTCCTTTTTTTCCTGCTCAAGTGCAACCTGTGATGGTGGACGCTGAGCAATGGGAAGACACGGTTGAACATATTGCTGAGCATCCACAAGCGGCTGTTGGCTTGATGTATGCAGAGAAAGTGGGTAAAGGTGCTCCTCCGGTGGAAGTGTTTCGATTGATTGGCTGCGCCGCTCGTATTCATAAGGCCGAAAAACAAAGTGATAAATTGACTTTCTTGGCTCAAGGTGTAAAGCGTTTTGAGGTAGTCGAATGGTTAAGCGATACCGCACCTTATTTGGCAAGAGTACGTTACGTCAATGATGCAAAAGCCAGTGATGATGAAGCCAAAGCTTATTCCATTGCTATTTTGGATGCGATTAAAGAACTGATTCGTTTGAATCCATTGTTTAGCGAAGATTTGCGTCAGTATTTAGGTCGCTTTTCTTTCAATGAATCAGGCTTGTTAGCGGATTTTGCTGCTTCCATTACGTCGGCAGAACCGGAAGAGTTATACGATGTGTTGGCGACGATTCCAGTGCAAGCGCGCATGCATTTGTCACTAACCTTGTTGCGTAAAGAGCTCGAAATTGCTCGTTTGCAAAATGAAATCAGTGCGGAAGTGAACGACAAAATTGGCAAACATCAAAGGGATTTCTTTTTACGTGAACAATTAAAAGTGATTCAAAAGGAATTGGGAATTTCCAAAGACGATCGCACTTCTGATGTGGAAACCTTTGAAGAACGCTTGCAAGGGAAAACGTTAACTCAGCCTGTCGCGGACAAGATTCAAGAAGAGTTACATAAGCTCAGTATTCTAGAAACAGGCTCGCCAGAATACGGCGTAACACGTAATTATTTGGACTGGGCAACGTCCTTACCCTGGGGTGTGCATTCTGAGGATAACTTGGACATTCAGTCGGCTCGTGGGGTATTAGAGTCTCATCATGCTGGATTGAGTGACATTAAAGATCGTATTATTGAATTTTTGGCATTGGGTGCGCACCGTGGTGAGATGGGCGGTTCAATATTGTTATTGGTCGGTCCTCCGGGAGTGGGTAAAACGTCCATTGGTAAATCCATCGCAGAGTCGCTTAATCGTAAATTCTATCGATTTAGTTTAGGCGGGATGAGAGATGAGGCTGAGATTAAAGGTCATCGTCGTACCTACATAGGAGCTTTGCCTGGTAAGTTTGTGCAAGCGTTAAAAGATGTTCAAGTCGAAAACCCTGTGATCATGTTGGATGAGATAGACAAAATCGGCTCATCATTCCAAGGAGATCCAGCGTCCTCTTTGCTTGAGGCCTTGGATCCTGAACAAAACAATGAATTTCTCGATCATTATTTGGACATGCGTGTCGATTTGTCCAAAGCCTTGTTTATCTGTACCGCCAATCAGCTGGATACTATTCCTTCTCCCTTATTGGATCGTATGGATGTGATTCGTCTTTCGGGTTACATAGCGGATGAAAAGCTTGCTATTGCGAAACAGCATTTATGGCCTAAATTACTGAAGAAAAACAAATTATTGAAAAAGCAACTGAACATCACGGATGCGGCATTACGTCATGTGATTGAACATTATGCCCGTGAAGCGGGTGTGCGAGGTTTAGATAAGTTATTGCAAAAAATACTGCGTAAGTCGGTTGTGGAACTCATGACGGGCGAAAAAGAGCACATTAATGTGGGCGTGAAAGATGTTGAGAGCTTGTTGGGTATGCCTTATTTCCGCCCTGAAAAAACCTTGCAAGGTGTCGGTGTGGTAACCGGTTTGGCTTGGACGTCAATGGGAGGGGCCACATTACCGATTGAAGCTACTAAGGTTCATGAGCTGGCTCGTGGTCTTAAGTTAACAGGTAAACTGGGGGACGTGATGAAGGAGTCAGCTGATATTGCTTACTCTTATGTATTTTCTCATACCAAGAGTTATCAAAGTTCACCAGAGTTTTTTGATAAGTGTCTGGTGCATTTGCATGTTCCTGAAGGCGCTACGCCAAAAGATGGCCCAAGTGCTGGTATTACCATGGCAACGGCCTTGATGTCTTTGGCAAAAGGTGAGCCTGTGCGACGTGGTTTGGCGATGACGGGAGAATTAACCTTGACAGGACAGGTATTAGCTGTCGGAGGGATTCGTGAAAAGATCATCGCAGCCAAACGTAGCAAGATCAATGAAGTGATTTTACCTGAACCGAATCGACGTGATTTTCAAGAATTACCGGACTCGGTAAAAGAAGGTATGACAGTGCATTTTGCAGAACGCTTTGCCGATGTTGAAAAAGTGGTGTTTGACTCGACAGGTAAGCACTTGCACTAAAATAACATGGATCAATGTGTACTGATTTTTCAGTTATTTGTTCACAAACAAGGCATTCTAATCATGCTTGAGTCGTGAGAAAATAATACCTACCGGGTGGACAGTGTTTGCCCGGTTTTTTTATATCGTTTGCTAGGGGAAGTTGATGCCAAATTCGGCCAAACTCACACAAGGTTCAACCTTTAAGCATGTTGTAACCATGTCGGTGACCAGTGCATTGGGTTTGATGTGTATGTTTTTGGTGGATTTGGTTGACATGCTTTTCTTATCCATGCTGGGGGAAAAAGAAGCCGTTGCTGCGGTAGGGTTTGCCAGCACCATCATGTTTTTTACCGTTTCCTTGAGTATTGCTGTTTCCATTGCCGCGACGGCCTTAGTGTCTCGTGCGATAGGTGAACATAATGTTGAGCTGGCAAAGCGACGAGCCGTCAATGTGTTGGCATTTGGAATTTTCTTTTCGTCCGCTGTAGTGTGGCTTTTGTGGCCTAAAATTCCGCATCTTTTGCTCTTTATTGGTGCTACTGGACGTGCTCTTGATTTGGCAATCGGCTATTTGCAAATCTTAATTCTGGGAATGCCAGCGGTCATGATCGGCATGATAGGTTCGGGCATTATGCGGGCGTTAGGCGATGCTAAGCGTGCCATGTATGCTACCATGGTGGGCGGTTTGGTTAATGCGGTGCTTGACCCTATTTTCATTTTTGCTTTCGGGCTTGGGGTGGATGGTGCTGCCATAGCGTCGTTAATCGCACGATGCTCCATGGTCGTGGTGGCTTATTATGGTGTGGTACAAGTGCATAAGATGCTCGGTGAATTTGATCTTATGGACTTTTTTAAAGATACCCGCAGCATTGCGATGATTGCTGTGCCGGCTATGTTGACCAATTTATCTTCGCCTTTAGCGAATGCTATTGTGATGGAACATACTTCGTCGTTTGGTGATGATGCGGTTGCCGCAGTGGCGATTATTGGTCGTATTATACCTGTCGTATTTGGTGGTTTGTTTGCTTTGTCCGGTGCAGTTGGGCCTATTCTTGGGCAGAATTACGGAGCAGGGCGGTTTGATCGTATGTATCAAGCTGTGACGAGTGCGGTTATTTATGCATTAGGCTATTGTCTACTACTGTGTTGGGTGCTTTATGTTTCACAGGACTGGTTGGTGGTGGTATTTAATGCTTCCTCTGGTACAGCGGATTTGATTCGCTTCTTCGCAACTTTTGTGTCCTTCAGTTTCTTTTTTCAAAGTTTATTGTTTATTGCTATTGCTACCTTTAACAATTTAGGACGCCCGTTAAACAGTACTATGTTGAATTTTGGGCGGGCAACCTTGGGAACTTGGCCTCTTATTATTGTATTTTCTTGGTTTATGGGGGCAGAGGGGATCTTGTTTGGCCAAGCAATTGGGTCGGTGATATTTGGTTGTATGGGATTTTATATGGCCAGAAATTACATCGCTGAACTAGAGCAGAGAGAAAAAGAAAATAAAGCGTCTCATGTGTCTACCACGAGAGAAGCTATGCCATCTGGTGCTTCTACTGGCTTTGACGAACTCATCTGATATTTACAATGTTAATACTTGTCCTGCTTGCTGGCCCAAAGTAGGTATTCTTGATTGCCATCACCGCCTTTGATGGGACTTGCGAGATAAGATTTCACTTCAAAGCCAAGCTGCTGAACAAAATCCTGTATCTCGACAGCAAGCTCTTTTACCTTGTTTTGATCTTGGACTATGCCGCCCTTACCAATAAATTCTTTGCCAACTTCAAACTGCGGTTTGACTAGCGTGATCAGATGGCCATTTGATTTCAGCAAAGTTGGCAGCTGAGGAAGTATCTTTTTTTGTGAGATAAAGGAAACATCCATGACCGCTAGGTCAAACCCTGATTCAGGCATATGACCTTGTAAATTTGTCTCGCTAAGATGACGTGCATTAATGCCTTCAAGGCAAACTATCTGCGGATGATTGCGTAAGCTTTCATCCAGTTGTCCATGACCTACCTCTATACCAACCACCTGACTGGCACCATGCTGTATTGCACAGTCACTAAAGCCTCCGGTGGATTGACCGATATCTAATACATGAAAGCCTGATATATCAAGCTGGGTATGCTTTAGTGCGCCTTCCAGTTTTAATGCGCCTCTTGAAACGTATTTGTCGGAATCCTCTTTTTGGACTGCGATTTGGGTATCTTTTGGTAGCTTGAGGCTGGCTTTTGAGGCGATGTGCCATTGTCCATTCTGACAATAACTCACTTGTCCCTTGCTAATGAAGGTTTGTGCCTGTGAACGAGATTTGGCTAAGCCTTGTTCGGTAAGAAGTAGATCGATACGTAGCATGATAGTTCTAGTGTTAAGAGGAATGCCTTTATATTATCAAAATTGGGCTATGCTAAGTAAGTTTAATCATTGATAGAACAAACCTTTATTAAATAAAAAACTAAATTCGAGGATTTTGCGTGCAACCAAACACTTTAATTTCTACAAGTGAACTCGCTGCTTTATTAGGGAGTGAGAATCTCGTTATTTTGGACAGTCGCTTTTATCTAACGGATTTGGCTAAAGGTAAGCAAGAGTATCTTGCGGGTCATATTCCTGGGGCCATTTTTATCGATTTGCATCATGAATTGGCTGGCGAAGAAACTCAGACGTCTGGTCGCCATCCACTTCCTCCTGTTGATAGTTTTGCGCTGCGTATACAGCAATGGGGGATAGATTTAGACAGTGATGTGGTTGTGTACGATGACATGGGAGGGGCCATTGCTGCGCGGGCCTGGTGGATGTTGATCCAACAGGGTATTAATACTCGAGTGTTAAACGGCGGCATTCCTGCTTGGATGGGAGAGGGGCGAGTGGTAGAGACTCAGATTCCTGACGTTTGTCCAAGCTCTACTCTTTTGACTGTCACCTTTCCTTGGCAAGTGAACGAGCAACAGCTGGTAGAAAATTTTGAGACCAATCAATTCCAGCTGGTGGATGCGCGTTCTGAAGATAGGTTTTCTGGTGAAAATGAAACCATGGATCCAGTTGCTGGCCATATTCCCGGTGCGATTAACCGTCCTTTCATGGACAATCTGGATGAAAAAAGCCGATTTAAACCGGCAGAGCAACTGCATGTTGAGTGGCAAGACTGGATTACACATCCTGTCGATGATTATGTGTACTACTGCGGCTCGGGTGTGACGGCATGTCATAATATTTTGGCTTTAAACTACTCAGGAATCGATGCCAAATTGTTGTATGTCGGGTCTTGGAGTCAGTGGTCTAAAAGAATGCTGCGTTTGATGCAAGAAATTTAGTTATTCGTGTTTGGTGGTCCAAAACGATAAAAAGTCACATTAAGCATTTTCTATTCCGCTATAGACTGTAAAATAGAACGCGTTTTTATTTTGGATTCTTTGTTATAAGGTATTGATCGATGAAAATAGCAGTGGCTGGAACTGGCTATGTAGGAATTTCAAACGCTTTATTATTGGCTAAGCATAACCAAGTGGTAGCGTTGGACATTATTCCTGAAAAAGTAGAATTGCTGAATGCTAAGCAGTCGCCTATCGAAGATAAAGATATAGAACGTAGCCTGAAAGAAGACCAGCTTAACTTCAAGGCGACATTAAACAAAGAAGAGGCTTATGCGGAGGCGGATTACGTCATCATCGCCACACCAACCGATTATGATCCTGAGACAAATTACTTTAACACTCGTCACGTTGAATCCGTGATAGCGGACGTTTGTCGTATTAACCCAAATGCTGTCATGGTGATTAAGTCAACCATACCAGTTGGTTTTACAGAATCAGCGGGACAGCGCTTTGCTACCCAAAACTTGATCTTCTCACCTGAGTTTTTACGTGAAGGCAAAGCCTTGCACGATAATCTTTACCCATCTCGAATCATAGTGGGAGAAGAATCTGAACGTGCTCGTGTGTTTGCCAATTTACTGGTGCAAGGGGCGTTAAAAGAAGATATCGATGTTTTGCTTACCGGTTCGACGGAAGCAGAAGCCATTAAACTTTTTGCTAATACCTACCTTGCTATGCGAGTGGCTTTTTTCAATGAATTGGATAGCTACGCTGAATCTCATCAATTAGATAGCCGTCAAATTATTCAAGGCGTTGGTTTAGATCCTCGCATTGGTCAACATTACAATAACCCTTCGTTTGGATACGGCGGTTACTGTTTACCGAAAGATACTAAGCAGTTGCTGGCCAATTATGACAAGGTGCCAAACAACTTGATCCGCGCCATAGTAGATGCCAATGCGACGCGTAAGGATTTTATCGCTGAATCCATTCTTAAACGCTCTCCTAAAGTAGTGGGCATTTATCGTTTAGTGATGAAATCTGGTTCAGACAACTTCCGCGCGTCTGCAATTCAAGGAATCATGAAACGCATCAAAGCAAAAGGCGTAGAGGTAGTGGTTTATGAGCCAGCTTTGAACGAATCTCAATTTTTCAATTCACGAGTCATCAAAGACCTTCAAGAATTCAAGTCGATTGCAGATGTTATAGTCGCAAACCGTATGACGGATGATGTGGAAGACGTCGCAGACAAAGTCTACACCCGTGATTTGTTTGGTGGTGACGCTTGAACATGAAAAAAAAAGATTGGGAATATTACAAAAATCGATTGGCTAAAATTCTCTATTATTTGAGAGAAGCTGTTGCTTTGAAAATGCCAGTTAAAAGCGCTAACGATATTTTGGAGTCATCTCATGTAACTGACCCGATGTTAGATAGAGTAAATTATTACTGTAAGTTAGATAATAGCTTTAGCCCTTCCGAAAACTCAGTTTCAGTTGGTGATTTTAAAAAGACAAAAAGTTTTGTTTACTTTGCTGATACGAAACGTGTTATTAGACATTTCCCAAAAGATAAACGTTTTGATTTTGTTTTTGGCGATGTAACGCATGTTCCAGATACGCCATCTTTTGTGAAGAGTCGTCCAATAGGAGATAATAATCAGAACTCTATACTACTAAAGTTAAATGCAATCAGGCACTATCAATTTGTCGATGATGAACTTTCTTTTGAAGATAAGAAGCCAATAGCTGTATGGCGTGGCATGGTATATCACCAACATCGTAGAGACTTTGTTGACCTCTATTTTAACAGTGACTTTGCTGATGTGGGGCATAATGATACAAGCCAAGTGGATGAAAAATATAAAGGCTTTTTAAGTGTATCTGAGCAATTGAAATATAGGTATATTGTCAGTATAGAAGGAAAAGATGTGGCAACCAATTTGAAATGGGCGATGTCATCAAATTCCTTAGTAATGATGCGGAAGCCTAAGTTTGAAACTTGGTTTATGGAAGGATTGTTGATACCTAATTATCACTATGTGCTGTTGAAAGATGATTTCTCTGATTTGGAAGAGAAAGTGCATTTCTATAATTTACATCCAGAAGAAGCCAATAGAATAATTAATAATGCTAAGGAGCATGTTTCATTATTCAGAAATGATAGTAGCGACTTTTTGATTTCGTTATTGGTTGCGAGAAAGTATTTTTATTTAGTAAAAGGTGTTTGAGAAATATGCCAACATTAGGTGTTTTGCTGATAGTAAAAAACGAAGAAAAATGTTTGGATAGATGTTTGACTTCAGTTTTTGGTTGGACAGATCAAATTGTTGTAGTTGATTCTGGTAGTGAAGATCAAACAATTAGTATTGCAAAAAAGTATACGTCAGATGTTTATGTTCATGATAATTGGTTAGGTTTTGGAAGGCAAAGGCAAATAGCGCAAAGTTATTTAACTACGGATTGGGTTTTAGTGATTGATGCTGATGAATATGTGTCAGAAAAATTGAAGGAAAATATTTTAAATGTTCTGAAAGAGCCTGTTTTTAAGTTGTATTATATGAATAGACTTAGTTCGGCATTTGGTAAGAGAATTAAGCATTCAGGCTGGAGTCCAGATTGGATTATACGTTTATATCCTCGGGAACTTGCTGGGTATGATAATGCTTTAGTGCATGAAAAAGTCATTTCAACGGAATTGAAAAAGACCGCTAGGATTGATGGTTTTTTGTATCATGATACTTATGACAGTTTATTTCATTACTCTAGTAAAGTTAACTTATATTTAAAAGCTTGGGCTGATGATAGAGTCGGAAGGAAAAAGTCATCGCTTTCTAAAGCGCTTTCACATGCTTTTTTTTGTTTTATTCGTATGTACTTTCTAAAATTAGGCTTTTTAGATGGGCGTCATGGTTTTATATTGGCTTGGTTGGCTACTCATTCAACATTCTATAAATATATTGACCTTTGGTTAAGAGAGTATAATAAAGATGAAAACTAGTTTGATTGTTACGACTTATAACTGGAAAGAGGCTTTGTCTGTTACTTTAAGCTCCATTAAGAAGCAAACTAGTTTGCCGTATGAAGTCATTGTTGCTGATGACGGTTCTAAAGAAGATACTAAACAGTTAATTGAATCCTATCAGATAGATTTTCCTGTACCACTTATTCATTCATGGCAGGAAGACGAAGGTTTTAGGCTTGCGACCAGTAGAAATAAGGCAATATCAAAGGCAAGTGGAGATTATTTGATTATTGTTGATGGTGATTTGTTCTTACCGAAGACTTTTGTGGAAGATCATGAACGGGCAGCCAAAGAAGGGGCTTTTGTTCAGGGCGGGAGAGTGCTTTTAGGGAAAAAGGTAAGTCAAAAAGTGCTTGATAGTAATTTTATACCTAATATGTTTTCTTGCGATATTCGTAACCGACATAATATGATCAGATCAAGTGTCCTTAGTAAGCTGGCAACGAAAATTAACAATAGTGATCGTTCTACTCGTGGTTGTAATTTTGCTTTGTGGCGAGATGACGCTATTAAAGTTAATGGCTATAATGAAGACTTCCAAGGATGGGGGCGTGAAGATAGTGAAATGGTAATTCGGCTTCTTAACTCAGGCCTGAATCGTATTTATTTGAAATTCAGTGCTGTGGTTTATCATATATATCATAAAGAAAATAGCCGTGAAATGCTGGAAAAGAATGATTTAATATATCGAGAAGCAAAGAACAAAAAAGTAAAATATTGTCCGAACGGTATCGATAAATATTTGCCTCGATAATATTTTGGGGCCCTCTTTCATATAAGAGGGCCATATGTTAGATAGACTGAAATATACTATCTGATGAAATGTTTTTCAGACAATCTGTATGTCCAAGTGGACATTCTCTCTTAAAGCATGGAGCGCATTCTAAATGAAGATTATGAATGACCTTGTTTGCGGTTAGAGGTGGTGTAAAAAGTTCGCTGGTAGAGCCATAAATGCCATGTACTTTTGTGCCTACAGCCGCTGCAACATGCATGAGCCCAGAGTCATTACTTACGGCGACTTGTGCCGCCTCGAGCAAATCAATGGCGTCAACTAGTTGAGTTTTTCCGCACAAGTTTATTGCGAATTGTCCAAGGCCTTGAGTTATCTCATTGCCATCTTTCTGGTCTTTGGGCCCGCCTAAAACCCAAACCTGAAATCCTTTGTCGATTAGTTTTTTGGCTAATTCATGAAAATGAGAAATAGGCCATTGTTTGGAAGGTCCAAATTCTGCGCCTGGCATTAAGGCAACTGCAGGACGTTCAGATAGTAAATGTTTTTTATATAGTTTATCTTGATTGGCTTTATCAATGGTTAGCTTGGGTTGAGGAAGAATGCTCGGCGGATAAGCCTCCTGATTATTCACCCCCAAAGATACAAAACGTTTCACCGTCTGATTTAAAATTTTTTTATCGAGCTTTCTACGCTCATTGAGCAAAATGTATCTTTGTTCACCTTTAAAGCCAATCCTGTGAGGAATGTTTGCAAAAAAAGGGACTAGAGCGGATTTCCATGATCTCGGAATTACGATGGCTTTGTCGTAGCCTTCTTGACGTAAGTCTTTACCAATTTCAAAGCGTGTTTTGATTCCCCATTCGCCATGACCTGTTGGTAGTACAATAGCATTTCGGACTTGAGGCATTCTGGCGAGTATGGGCGCTGACCAATTAGGGCCAGTAACATCTATGATGGCTTCTGGATCTTGGTGCTTTATGGTCATGAATAAACTTTGAGCCATGACCATATCGCCAACCCATGATGGACCAACAATTAAATATTTAGCCATGAGTATCTAACCATCCTAGATAATCTTTAACACCTTCTGCCAGACCTCTAAATGAGCCTGTGTAACCAGCTTCTCTGAGTTTCGTAATATCGGCTTGAGTGAAGCTCTGGTAGGCGCCTTTTAGATGTTCAGGGAAAGGGATGTATTCTATTTCGCCTTTGCCATAATGCTTAATAACGGTTTCAGCAATGGTCTTGAAAGGTTCTGCTTTACCGGTACCAAGATTGAATATGCCTGATTTGCTAGGGTTATCCAAAAACCAAAGTTTAGTATTTACTAGGTCTTCTACATAAATAAAATCGCGGCTTTGGCCGCCTGCTTCATAACCATCATAGGCGCCAAATAACTTTGGATTTTCATTCGCTAACACTTGATTACGTAAATGAAAAGCGACACTCGCCATACTGCCTTTATGTTGTTCTCTTGGGCCGTAGACATTGAAGTAACGAAAGCCAACTATTTGATGTTTTGATGTTGGAAGAATAGAGCGAACATATTGGTCAAATTGAAACTTAGAGTAGGCATACATGTTCAGTGGCTTTTCATATTGTCTTGCTTCTTCAAAAACAGGACCTGAACCGTAAACAGAAGCTGAGGAGGCATAAGAAAATGGGATGTTATGTTTTGAACAAAATGCTAAAACAGCCTTGGAATATTGATAGTTAACATCCATGACATATTTTCCGTTCCATTCCGTCGTTGCTGAGCAAGCACCTTCATGGAATACGGCAGTGACATCTATTTTCAAAGCGTCTTGTTTGATGGCCTCTAAAAAATCATACATATCCATGTAATCGGCAATATCAAGATCAGACAAGTTGAGACACTTTTTACCATCAGTTAAATCATCAACTAACAGTATGTTAGTAATACCTCGATCATTTAATGCTTTGATGATGTTGCTGCCAATAAAGCCTGCGCCGCCTGTAACAATAAACATATTTAATCCAATTCGTGATGAAAGTTGTTTGATTTGAACCATGTTAGCATTTCTGTAATGCCTAGAAAAATGTGATAGCTGGTTGTGCCTGAGAGAGGAAAACTCTTTGGTGTGTTATCTTGGTTAAGGTGCTCATTCCAACCGCCTGTACTTAAGAAGTAATGGCTTAGCATGAACTCACAAGCTTGAGTTAATCGCAAGCTCTTCTCTTCTGTGCCAATTGGCATTGCCGTGATGGCTTTTAGATATTCTGTAATGGGCCAAATACGCTTTTCTTTGTCAGTGGCTAAAAGAGTGTTGCCATCCATTTGATTGTAAATGCCACCATTTGGATCAAGGCCATGTCTTGTGGCGGTCAACCAGAGTTGCTGTGCAATATCGGTATATTCTGCGTTAGGAAGAATGTTGTTGGCTTTGTAAAGTAACCATACCCACTCGAAATGGTGTCCAGGTTCAACTTGATGACCCGTTTCAGGGTGCCATTGCCAATCTGCAGTATAAAACTCTCTGAGCGTCTTGTTTTTCTTGTCAAAAAAATGCGCTTCAACAAGTGATAAAAGCATAGCAATGGCGTCTTTGTATTCTTCCTGCTGGGTGGCTTCATAAGCAGCAATGTAGCCTTCTAGCAGATGCATATGCGGATTTTGTCGACGTGTCTGCGTTTTGTCGATTGGGTAGCTTTCGAAGAAACCTCCATTTTGAGAGAGCATATTATCAAACAAGAACTGATGGGTTTTGGCCATATACTCAATAGCTCTTTTATCCTTGGTTACGCGGTAGTAAAAACTGAAAGATAGCAAAACAAAGGCGAGTGCATAAGCATCTGAATCCGTATTTTGTTCACTTAAGTCATCGTTTAAAGAAAAAATCCAACGCCCTTCTTTGTAATAGCGTTCTAAAATGAAATCAAACAGGGGCTTAAGTTTGGCTTCAAACAGTTTTTGGTTTTCTGATGAATAGCTAATAAGGCAGGCGTGACTGAAGGTATAGAGCTGACGGCATTGGGTTAGTAATCGAATGCGACCTACAGCGTTGACGGTCCAATCTTGATGTAAACTTTCATAACTGAAGCCTAGAGAATCATCCAGGCCATACTTGGCCCAATTTGGAAGAAGTTTTGAAAAAACAAAAGATTGGCAATCCAAAATTGCTGAATCAAGCATGCTAACAAAGCCTTATTTTTAATGAAATTCGCGTGTCCAACTTGCAGGGGGACTATGATAAGATGTCGGCTTTGAAAAATCGATGATTAAATGGCTATGAACTCTTCTTACCTAAATTTTAAGGATAAACACATTCTCGTTGTAGGGGATGTTATGTTGGACAGATACTGGCATGGAGGTACCTCAAGAATTTCACCTGAAGCACCCGTTCAGGTAGTCAAGGTATCAAATATTGAGGATAGACCAGGCGGGGCCGCTAACGTCGCATTGGGGCTAGCTAAGCTTGGAGTGTCGGTTACCTTGATTGGAGTGGTTGGCCAAGATGAGAACGCTCAAGTTTTGCAAAACTGTCTTGAAAAAGAAGGTGTTCGCTGCCGTTTTGTTGAATCAAATGAGTTACCTACGATCACTAAGTTAAGAGTTATGAGTCGCCATCAACAGCTAATACGACTCGATTTTGAAGAAAGGGCGGACAGCTTGTCGCAAAATGAAGAACTTGCTGAAGTTGTTCAACAAGCCTTGCCTGATGCAGATGCTGTGATTTTTTCCGATTACGCTAAAGGTTGTCTTGCCAATATATCACAGCTAATTCAGCTGGCGAATCAAGCCAAAGTCCCTAGTCTTGTGGATCCTAAAGGAAATGATTTCTCAATATATCAAGGCGCTACATTGGTAAAGCCAAACTTGTTGGAATTTGAAACCATAGTTGGAACCTGTAACTCCACTGACGAATTAGAGATAAAGGCCAAAGAATTAAAGGCTCGTTTTGGGTGGGATGCTTTACTGGTTACGCGTGGTGAGGATGGGCTTGTGTTACTCGATGGTGATAAATCACCATTTTACCTAGCAACTGCAGCACGTGAAGTTTTCGATGTAACAGGGGCTGGAGATACTGTTATTGCCGTTTTAACAGCTATCTACGTAACAAGTAAGCGTTTTGTGGATGCGGTGGAATATGCGAATCAAGCGGCCGGCTATGTTGTTGGTAAACTTGGTACTGCCTTTATCATGGCTGATCAACTTGAAACCATTATGTATCAACGAACCCACTCTAAAAACTTTGGGGTGCTTTCTCCTGATGCACTTTTACAACAAATTAAATTAGCTCAAGTAAATGGTGAAAAAGTCGTTTTTACCAATGGTTGTTTCGATATTTTACATCCAGGTCATGTTGCCTACATGAAGCAAGCTAAAGCGCTTGGTGATCGTCTCATTGTTGCGGTTAATACAGATGCTTCGGTTAAGCGTTTGAAGGGTGACAAGCGTCCAATTAATAATCTTGAGCATCGTATGGCTGTACTTGAGAGTGTTGGAGCGATTGATTGGGTCACTTGGTTTGATGAAGATACGCCGAAAAATATCATTGAGCTTTTATCGCCAGATGTATTAGTGAAAGGCGGAGATTATTCCATTGATACAATTGTTGGCGCTGATCATGTTTTGGCAAAAGGTGGTGAAGTAAAAGTGCTTACATTTTTAGATGGCTATTCAACAACCTCCATAATTGAGAAAGCGAATTTGTGAATGCAAAAAAAGCAAGATGAAGAAATAAAAGGACAGACGGAAGTAACCACAGGTTTTCGTACTTACTTGAGGTTGTTGGGCTACGTTAGAGCCTCGTGGCTCTATATGTTACTCAGTGTGATTGGATTTATGCTGTATGCAGGGATGGAGCCGGCCCTTGCTGCCTTGTTAAAACATATTGTTGATACCGTTTCAGAAGGTAAGGTACTTGAAAACAGAATTGTCATTCCGCTTGCTATATTGGCTATTTTTATTGCCCGTGGTATAGGGACATTTCTGGGCGGTTATTTTATGGCACAAGTGGCCAACAAGGTTGTGTTTGATCTAAGAACCAGCATGTTTAACAAAATGGTTAAAATGTCTTCTAGTTATTACCATTCGATACCAACAGGGCGTCTATTAGCCAAATTAACATATGATACAGAGCAAGTTATTGGTGCCGTTACTCAAGCGATTCGAGTTGTCTTGAGGGAAGGTTTTACTGTGGTCGGTTTGTTGGGTTACATGATTTATATGAACTGGAAACTGACATTGCTCTTTATGTTAGTGGTGCCTCTAATCGGTTTAATAGTGTCTTATGCGTCAAAGCGTTTTCGTCGCCTAAGTAAACGGATTCAAAATGCCATGGGGGGGGTGACCGATGTGGCTTCAGAAGCCATTAAAGGTCATGAAGTGGTTAAGATCTTTGGTGGTAGTGAGTACGAAATCGAACGTTTCCGCCAAGCCGCGCAAGAAAATCGCAGATCTCAGCTGAAGATGGAAAAAACGCGTTCCCTCAATATTCCTATTGTTCAGTTTATATTGGCATTTGCCATGGCGACCTTGATCTGGTTTGCGCTCAGTCCAAACTTGAGTCAACACATGACACCGGGGGACTTTATAGCCTTTTTAACCGCAGCAGGCATGCTCGGAAAACCCATTCGTCAGTTAACAGATGTGAATAGTGTATTGCAGAAAGGGATTGCGGCGTCACAAAGTATCTTTGAATTTTTGGATATGGAGGTAGAGCCGGATGACGGTAAGGTGCTTGCTCAAAAATTGAGAGGGGATATTGAATGGAAAGACATGTCATTTAAGTACCCCGGAGCGGAAAAGCAAGCATTGAAAAACATCACCTTATCCCTTCCTGCCGGGAAAACCTTGGCGCTGGTCGGGCGATCAGGCAGTGGTAAATCGACATTAGCGAATTTGATTCCGCGTTTTTACAACCTAGATGAAGGTGAATTAAACATAGATGGCTTGTCGATTGCCGATTACCAATTAGATTCTCTGCGTTCGAATATTGCTCTGGTGAATCAGCAAGTCGTGCTATTCAATGGCACCATCCGTGAAAATATCGCCTATGGCCAGTTACGTGATACCAAGGAGCATGAAGTTATAGCGGCAGCGAAAGCGGCTAACGCTTGGGGCTTTATTGAGGAGTTAGACAAGGGGTTAGATACCATGGTAGGTGAGAATGGTGTCTTGCTTTCTGGTGGTCAACGTCAACGTATTGCCATTGCTCGAGCCATTCTAAAAAATGCGCCTATCCTGATTCTCGATGAAGCAACCTCCGCATTGGATACGGAATCTGAGCGTGCTATTCAATCTGCATTAGATGGTTTGATGGAAAATCGTACGACCATTGCCATAGCGCATCGCCTATCTACCATTGAAAATGCCGATATTATTGCGGTAGTGGATCATGGTGAGATTGTTGAACAAGGTTCGCATCAAGAGCTGCTCGCCAAACAAGGCGCCTATGCGCAACTTCATAATCAGCAATTTAGTGAGTCGGCTGAATAATGTGGTTGTACTCTTGTGTTATCAATCTGCTAACTCCGCTTATATGGTTAAAAATTCGTCGCTTTAAACGGAGTTATGCGAATTATCGCGCTGAGGAAGCTTATGGGCATTGGGGCGAGGTTGAGGCGGATCTTTGGTTGCATTGTGCTTCTGTGGGTGAGGTCTTAGCTGCGCGGCCCTTGGTGGAACAATGGCGCGAAAAATATCCTGACCAGCGTTTGTTAGTCACAACCATGACACCGACGGGAGCAGAGCAAGTAGCCAAAATTTTTCCCTTTGCCCAGCATAAATATTTACCAATGGATTGGCGCAGAGCAGTGAAAAAAGCGCTGAGTCAATTAGACTGTCCAAGATTGCTGATAATTGAAATGGAGCTTTGGCCAAATCTGATAAGGTATGCGAAACAAAAAGGGCTTCATGTCAGTATTGTGAACGCTCGCATGAGTGAGCGCTCTTTTCTTCGATATCAAAAATTTCCTCGTTTTTCTCGACGTTTATTTGCCCTGCCGGATCAATTTTTAGCGCATGCGCAAGCGGATGCGGATCGTATAAAGGGGTTGGGGGCGAGTAAAGTATATGCGACGGGCAGTATAAAATTCGATTTGGCTGTTTCTAAAGAGGTGCTGGAGCAGAACTGGCGGGAGCAAATTGATAAGCCTTTTGTTTGGATTGCAGCTAGTACCCATCAAGGAGAAGATGCGCTCATATTAAAGGCGCATCAAGCCTTATTAAAAGCTCAGCCTCAGGCCTTATTGATCTTAGTTCCACGTCATCCTGAGCGCTTTGTAGAAGTCAGTCAATTGGCTAGAGAATCTTTCTCAAAAGTTTCACTACGCAGTAATACACCCGTAAATAAATGGAGTGATTTCCAGGTAGTGATTGGTGATAGCATGGGAGAGCTAATGCATTATTACCAAGCGTCTGACTTAGCCTTTGTTGGTGGCAGCTTGATAAGACGAGGTGGTCACAATCCGATTGAACCTGCCTTGCTATCCAAGGCCATTTTAGTTGGCCCTCACACTTTTAATTTTCAAGACATCACCGACCAGTTGATCTTGGCAAAAGGCGCCTTGCGTTGTCAGGATGAAGAGCAGTTGAGCAATTTACTGGTTTCTCTAGCGAAGCAAACTTCCCAACGTATTCGTCTTGGTCAAGCTGCATTACGATTTGCGCAAAACAGTCAAGGCGCAGTAACGCGAGTACTCAATGAAATAGACTTTCATTAAGTGACTCTTTACAATGTCCGCTCTATATCTCATGGGGTGCTTGGACTGAGTCTAAGCTGAGAAGTGATTATTCGCTAACCCATTGAACCTGATCCAGATTATGCTGGCGTAGGAATTGAGGTAGTAAGTGAAGTTCCGTTTGCTTACATTCCTTTGATACGCCGCTCACTTATTTTAGGAGCGACACCTTGAAAAAACTTTCTCTTCGTCGATGTTCAAGCATTGCCTTGGCAAGCTTAACTTTTGCCTTTTCAGCCTCTGCATTCACCCAGACTTTAAACGTCTATACTTACGATTCTTTCGCATCCGATTGGGGCCCAGGGCCAAAAATCAAAGAAAACTTCGAGAAGGAATGTGATTGCGAGTTGAACTTCGTAGCATTAGATTCTTCGGGTGGTATTTTTTCTCGCGTACAACTTGAAGGTAAGTCGTCGCAAGCTGACGTGTTATTGGGTTTGGATTTGAACTTGATGCAAGCCGCAGTAGCAACCGGTCTATTGGCTGAGCATGGCGTGGATACCACTGCTGTGCAGCTTGATCAGGCTTGGACAGACGAGGTGTTTGTGCCATTTGATCATGGTCACTTTGCTTTTATCTACAACTCAGAAGCACTTTCCAATCCACCAAGCAGTTTGTCTGAAATTGTTGAAAATCAAGACTTGCGTGTAATTTACCAAGACCCTCGTACCAGTACGCCAGGATTGGGCTTAATGCTTTGGATGAAATCTGTGTATGGTGACGATGCCGCTACGGCTTGGAAAACATTGGCTTCTCACACAGTCACTGTGACCAAAGGTTGGTCGGATGCTTATGGTCTTTTCCTTAAAGGAGAAGCGGATGTGGTGTTGAGTTATTCAACCTCACCGGCTTATCACATAGTGGCAGAAGGTGAGAATAAATATAAAGCGGTTGAAGCTGAAGAAGGGCGTTACCCACAAGTAGAAGTGGCGGCAATGCTGAAATCCGCACCAAATAAAGATTTAGCTAAGCAGTTTATGAATTTCATTTTGACGCCAGGTTTTCAATCGACCATAGCAACGGGTAACTGGATGTTGCCCGTTATTAAACTTGATCAGCCTTTGCCTGCTGCTTTTGATGCCGCTTTGAAGCCAGCTAATAATCTAGTGCTACCGGTCGAACAGGTTGCGGCAAACCGCAAAGCTTGGATTAATGAGTGGTTGAATGCAACGACAGAGTAAGTAGGACTTTTTTGAAACGAAATATGTCTATCATAAGCCTACTTCCAGCTCTGCTGGGAGTGGGCTTATTTGTTTTGTTAGGAGGGATTAGCCTCTTTTCTTTGCTGCAGTTCAGTGATATTGCGGAGTGGTGGGGCTTTTTATCTCAGCCTTATTTATGGCGTTTGATTCGTTTTTCTTTGTGGCAGGCGCTATTAAGTAGCTTGATCAGTCTTGCTATTGCGGTGCCAGTCGCATCCTGTTTGTTTCATCGCCAGTTTTTTGGGCGAAACCTGTTGTTGCAGATTTTTTCCGTGTCCATGGTGGTTCCCAGCATTGTCGCTATTTTGGGTATCGTTGTGGTGTATGGGCGCAGTGGTTGGTTAAACAGTTTGCTGTCGGTAGAGGTTCCTCTGTATGGCTTGACGGGAATTTTATTGGCCCATGTTTTTTTCAATTTGCCCTTAGCGGTGCGTTTGTTGCTACAGGCGTATGCTTTGGTGCCTTCGGGACAGTGGCGACAGGCGTATCAGCTAGGCTTTTCTCGTTGGGCTGCCTTTCGTATTATTGAATGGAGTTATTTACGCAAAGCCATGCCAGGAGCTTTTGTGTTGATCTTCATGCTTTGCTTTTCAAGCTTTGCTGTGGTGTTAAGTCTGGGTGGTGGACCAAAGTCTTCTACTTTAGAGGTGGCTATTTATCAGGCGTTGCGCTTTGACTTTGACTTAAATAAAGCCAGCTTCTTGTCTATGGTGCAAGTTGGGCTTTGTAGTGCTATGGCATTCTTGGTGTATAAATTTGCTCCTATACACAGGCAAGACGTTAGTTTACTGGGTGAAACCTTATACCCTATAAAGCAATCTTGGCTCTCTACAGGCTCTGATGGCTTGGCTATGCTCAGTGTTCTTTTGTTGGTATTGCCGCCTTTTCTTGCCATATTTGATCCTCTCTTTAGCATGGCTTTTTGGCAAACCATTCAATCCCCAGGGCTCTGGTCTGCGATGTGGGTATCACTGAAAATTGCTTTTCCTGCGGCTTTTTTCAGTGTGTCGATGGGCGTATGTTTTGCCGTTTTAGCAAGATTCTGTATGGGTAAAGCAGGCTTGGATAAGTATTCGATAAGACTGGAACAATTGGGGAATTTCATTCTCATGGTGCCAGGTTTGGTGATGGCGACCGGCTTATTTCTTTGGATGCGTGAAATGGGGATGAGCTTTTCTTCCAGTTATTGGATTGTGGTCTGGGTAAATGCAGTGATGGCCATGCCCTTTGTGTTGCGTTCTATCATGCCTAGCTTCTATCAACAGGAGCGTCGTTATCGTAATTTGTACACCAGTCTGGATATCGCAAGATGGCAGCGGTGGAGGCTAGAGTGGCCAATACAAAGGTTTTGTATTGCTCAGGCATTCGCTTTCGCCTTGGTATTGTCGCTTGGTGATATGGGAGTGATCGCCTTGTTTGGTAGCCAAGGTATGGTGTCTTTACCTTTGTATTTGTTCCAATTAATTGGCAATTATCGTCTTGAAGAAGGCTCATGTGTGGCGGTGGTGTTGATTTTACTCTGCTTATTGTTATTCGTTTTGAGTAGTCGAATCATTGGAGGTCGTAAGCATGCTTGATCTGAATCTCGAGTATCATTGGGAAGATTTTCATGCCCATTATCAAGCACAAATAGAGCCTGGGATGACCACTTTGCTTGGGGGCAGTGGCGAAGGGAAAAGTACTTTATTGCATTTGATTGGCGGCTTTTTGCAAGGCAGCGGAGAATTGTTTTATAACCAAGCGCCTTTATTGGATTTGCCTGCTTATGACCGACCGATTTCGACGTTATTTCAAAGTGATAATTTATTTCCTCAACTGACGGTTTGGCAAAATGTCGCCATTGGTCTGGCTCCCAGCATGCGATTGGCCTCGGAGCAACAGGACTGGGTGCGTTGGGCGCTCGAACAAACGCAACTGACCGAGAAAGCCAAGTCTTATCCACAAGCGCTCTCTGGTGGTCAGGCGCAGCGTGTTGCTATCGCCAGAGCCATGGTGAGAAAGAAACCCATTCTATTACTGGATGAACCCTTTAGCGCCTTGGATCCAGCGCTGCGAGAGGAAATGCTATTCTTGGTCAAGGAGGTAACAGAAAATTTTGCTTTGACGACCTTGTTGGTTTCCCATTTGCCTAATGAGGCAAGCTTGGTTGGAGGTAAGGTTATCTTGATTGAATCAGGTAAAGTAGCGGCTCATGAGCCTGTTGAAGTGTTGCAGATGCCTCAAGATCACGCTGCGTTTGAGCGTTATCTTGGTCGAGCAAATAGCTCGACAAAAGGCGATTAATTCAGTACACATAGTGACCATCTATATTATTGCATGAGACAGTTGATGTTGGATGACAGGGAACTGATTACAAAAGGTATATTGGCGACCATTGCGTACGCTTTTATTATGTCGGTCACTGCTGTAGCAGCCAAACAAGCGCAAACCATCATTGCGGTTTCCAGTTTGGTTTTTTGGCAAAGTCTGTTTTGTGTGCTGGTTTTATTGCCTCAAATGCGCGGTAAATGGCAAAAGAGGCCTTGGAGTGTATGGCGTATTCATTTAATGCGCAGCTTCGGTGGCTTTATCGGTTTTCTATTTTACTATTGGGCGCTTAATCATATCCCGCTAGTCGAAGCTTCCTTATTGCGTATCTGTGCTCCTTTGTGTGTGCCTTTAGTGGTGCTGGCGATTCATCGTATCCGTATTCCGAAAGCCCGTTGGCTGCCTTTGATTATAGGCTTTGTTGGTGTTGCTTTGGTGATTCAGCCAACGCCGGATCATATTAATCCTTGGCACTTGGTGGGGGTTGTGTCTGCCGTTGGTTTGGCTTTGTCTATGGTGACAACACGCATGCTGTCACAACGAGTGTCAGGTGAGGAAACCTTGCTGGTGTATTTTTTGGTTTCTTGTCTATTGTCTTTACCCTTAGTTTTTTCTCAAGGGGACAGCTTATTCTTGCCTATGTCTGTTTGGCCTTGGGTTGCTGTGGTCGCAGTCACTCTGTACATAGGGATGTTTTTGTACAATAAGGCTTATACCTATGCGCCTGCTAGTATGGTTTCACCTATAAGTTACATTGGTGTTGTCTTTAGTGGCTTTTGGGGCTGGGTTATTTGGGGGCACGTGCCTAATCAGTTTGCCTTGATGGGGGTAGTGCTGATTTTTTTGAGTATTCTAATCAGCACTCGTATTGCCCGTAATCGAGGCTAATGGCTCGGTCTTGATAGGCGACTGTTCAATACTGTAGCGATCAAGATGCCGGAAAAAATCAGTGCAATGCCAATAAGGTGGAATTGATATAAGCGTTCGCCCAATAACAGGGCGGACAAAGCGATACTAAATACAGGTAATAAATGGATGAAGTGGCCGGCGGTTGCGGCACCTAACTTTTGAATGCCGATATTCCAACACAAAAAGGCACCAATGGAAGCGAATACACCCATATAGGCAATGCTGCCCCAGTCTTTAGCCTGTAAGTCGCTAAGGCTGTTTTCTCCAAACAGCAAGAATAATGGCGCTTGAATGAAGGTGCCTATGATGGCGGTGGAAGCAAAAAAGCCAATTAATGACATGGCTTTAGGACGGCGAATAATCATCACAGAATAAATGGCCCAACTTACCGTAGCGGTTAGAATCCAAAGGTCTCCAGTTGAAACGGTTAAATGCAATAAAGTGTCGAGACTGCCGCGACTGACTATGGTAATAGCGCCAACAGTTGACACAAGAATTCCTACGTTTTGTGCCCAGCTGGTAGTGCTACCAAGAATGATTCGCGCCGTGATTAGAATCATCACTGGCATGATGGAGTTGAGCAATACCGCATTCGTAACCGTGGTGGAAGTCAGGCCAATGTACAAAAACAGATTGTAGTTACAGATGCCTAGCCAACCAAAGAGTACGAGCAAAGGCCAATGCTGGCGGAAGATGTGTCTCTCTTGGTAAAGTTTTCGATAAGCAAAAGGCAGTATGATTAAGCAAGCCAATGTCCAGCGTAGGAAAGAGATGGTGTAAGGGTCGATGCCGCTGGAAACCGTTATGCGTCCCAAAACATAATTGCCTGACCAGAACAATATCGGCAGTAGTAGGTAGACAAATGCTGGCATAAAAATTCCTTTATTCTTGTTTTAGGATTTGTTGCGTTTGGCCCAGTTTTGTACGAAAAGGCCGAATAAAATACAAGCTAAACCTATCAAGGTCGAGGGTAAAATGACTTCGTTCGCTAATTGAGTTAGCCAGACCATGGAAAGCAAAGGCGCTAGAAAGATAAGGTTGGCGACCTGACTGGTGTTGCTGGTAAGTTTTAGGGCTCGGTTCCATAAAACAAAGCTGAGTCCCATTTCAAAAAGGCCTATGTAGACGGCTCCCCAAATACCTTCAACTTGCCAGTTAGTTAATTGGTCAGTCATGGCGGCATAAACAATAATAATCGGTAAAGCAAAGGCAAAATTAAGCGTGAGGCCGATTTGGTTAGGGCGTTTATCCTTGGTATTTAACAGCCAATAGACAGCCCAAATAATCGTACTGAGAAGAGCAAAGCCAACGCCTGTCAGATTTGAAAACTCCAAAGAGCCAACTTCCCCTCGGGTAGAAATATAGAGTATGCCAAAATAACAGCTGGCCGCGGCGATATAATCTGGCAAGCCTAATTTTTGTTTTAAAATAGGGACGGCCATGAAGCTAAGGGTAATAGCCCAGGTATAGTTAATCGCTTGAGCTTCTTGAGCGGGCAACAACTGATACGCTTTGAGTAGAACGAGATAATATATAAAGGGGTTAATAGCGCCAAAAAACAGAGAAGCACGCCAAGAGGCTTTTGCTGCTTTTTTTAATTCCGCAAGTTGACCTTGTATGGTTAGCAAACAAAGCAAAAAAATCAAGGATACCGAGCAGGCAATAAGTAACAGCTGTGTGGGCGACAAGCTTTTAAGGGATAAGCTAAATGCCGTGGCGACAGTTGACCATAGAATGACCGTGAGAAAACCAAATAACAAAGCTTTGGTGTTGTTGCTTAATGGACGCATCGGGTTAAGCCTTAAAAATTATAAATAATGCCGGCTAATAAAGAGGTGGCGCGACGTTTTTCTACAATAGGGCTGTTATAGACGCTGTCACTGTAGACTTTATGATTGATGGCAAGCATTAAGTTGGTATTTTGTGACACTTTATAAATTCCTCTTAAACCAATGCCGGTATGTGAGGTGGAACCGGTTTTGTAGGCACTGATGCGTCCAGCGGTTCGGTCGGATTCAGCTTGCGAAACGCCATACAAGTGTTGGCTCATTTTGCTGCTAGTGTATTGCTGGCTAATGGAAGGGATGAACGTCCAATTTCCACTTGGGATAGGAAGACTAAGCGACATGCGAACATAATACCCCTCATGTTCGCCGCTGATATCTTGCGCAATTTTGGTGTTAAGCAGGCCAAAGCGATATCGCGCGAATGCCATCACACTCTCGTCTCTGTCATTTAAAAGGCGCATATCACTGTTATCGGAATCGTCTGGATCAAAACCAGAAGACTGATAAGACAGTCCTGCGGACAAGGCTTGTATCTTAGATTGTGGAATCAAGTGATAGCCTATGTCGGGAAAACTAAAATAGAAGCGTTCTCCCTTGTAGGATAGATTGGGAAGGGCTTGTGAATCTGTGTCGGTATCTTGGTAAATGGAGTCTGACAAGGAACCGAGCACACCAATACTTCCTGCTGCGTTTGCTGAAGCAGAGCAAACCATAAGTAAACTTGCTGCAGTGGCATTCAAATAAGACTTCATTGAGCGACAATCCATTTATCTGATCCCTTTGGTCCGAGGTCTAAAACAGTACAAGATGGCGTGATTCTATGTTCTTTTACAAGAGCTGTAAAACGGTGAACTAGGCTTTGCTAGGAGAGTGGTAAATAGTCTTTAAAGACGTTTACTTAATAGCCAGTTGTGCTATATAATTCGCGTCCCTGTAAATCAATACTCCTTGTCTCACAGCTTTTTAACAGGGGAAGCGTGGAGACTAAGAACCCATAAGGAGCTTAAATGCGTCATTATGAAATCGTCTTTCTGGTTCATCCAGATCAAAGCGAGCAAGTACCAGCAATGGTTGAGCGTTACACTAACCTAATCACTGAAGACGGTGGTCAAGTACACCGTTTCGAAGATTGGGGCCGTCGTCAACTTGCTTACCCAATCAACAAAATTCATAAAGCACACTACGTTCTAATGAACGTTGAGTGTTCTGAAAGTGTTTTGTCTGAACTAAACGACACTTTCCGCTACAACGATGCCATCATCCGTAACATGGTGATCCGTCGTAAAGAAGCGGTCACTGCTGTTTCTCCTATCAAAGCTTCTGAAGGTCGCGAAGAGCGTCGTTCTGCACCTCAGCGTGAAGGGCGTAATGCTGAAGCCGTTACAGAAACTACTGAAGAATCTGAAGATTAATCTATTTGAATTAGGAGACACTCATGGCTCGTTTTTTCCGTCGTCGTAAGTTCTGCCGTTTCACAGCAGAAGGCGTTAAAGAGATCGATTACAAAGATCTAGACACACTTAAAGGTTACATCACTGAAACTGGTAAAATCGTACCTAGCCGTATCACTGGCACTAAGGCTCGTTACCAGCGTCAGCTAGCGACTGCAATCAAACGCGCTCGCTACATTGCTTTACTTCCTTACACTGACAGCCACTTTAATTAATAGGCTAGAAGTACGCTAATGAGCAGTTTAGCCAAGTGGGTAATGCAAAAGCGTCTTAATGCCATTATTGGTGTTATGGTGTTTGGTTTGATCCCAGTTATGTTCTGGTTAGCTGCGGCCATTTTAGGTCTAGTGGTACTTCGTAAAGGTGTAAAAGAGGGAATATCGGTTTTCGCTTGGGGCTGTTTACCAGGTTTAGTGATCTGGATGCTACAAGGGGATGCAACGGCATTAATGGTAATGCTGGATGTGACATTGTTAGCCTATGTATTGAGGCGCACAACGTCATGGAGTTGGGTGTTATTGATCGGCAGTTTTATTGCTTGTATCAGTACCTTGATTCAACCACTGCTCATGGCAAACGTAATGAACTTTGCAGTTGACTTAGTTCAAACCGTGTTGCAAAGAGAGGGGGTTGAAGTGCCTGAAAGGTCGGCCATATTTGCGCAAGCGGTAATGGCGGTATCGATTTTTCAAGCGATAATTGCCGTATTGGCGCTATTACTAGCAAGAAAATGGCAAGCGGCGCTTTATAACCCTGGTGGTTTACGTACAGAGTTTCATCAATTGAGAATGCCCTTGGTGTTCAGCTTAGTTCTGGGCGCTATGATTCTGATAGGTGAAAGTGTTGGAGGCGCGCTCAGTGTGTTGTCTCTGGCGGCTGTACCAGCATTGGTTTTACCGGGCCTTGCATTAGTACACGGTATTCTAGCAAAGAAAGAAATTGGGATTGTTGGACTGATCGCATTTTATTTGGTGGGATTTTTTATCCTGAATGTGTATTTTGCCAATCTGTTAGTTGCACTCAGTGTGATAGACAGTTTTGTTGATATACGTTCGAGAATCCAAGATAAAGCGTCCAACTCAAATGATAGCGAATGATTAAATAGAGGTGATCGAGATGGAAGTTATTCTACTCGACAAAGTAAACAAGCTAGGTGGTATTGGTGACGTTGCCGTTGTTAAACCAGGCTATGCTCGTAACTTTTTGATTCCAAACAAAAAAGCTGTAATGGCTACAAAAGCTAACTTGGCTAGCTTTGAAGAGCGTCGTGCTGAGCTTGAAGCTCAAGCAGCAGAGCGTAAAGCGGCTGCTGAAACACGTGCGCAATCACTAGAAGGCAAAACTTTCACTATTACAGCGAACGCTGGTGACGAAGGTAAGCTTTTTGGTTCTATCGGTACTCGTGACATCGCGGAAGCGATCTCTGCAGAAGTTGAAGTCGCTAAAGCAGAAGTTCGTCTACCTGAAGGCTCTATCCGCCACACAGGTTCTTTCGAGATCGATCTACAACTTCATTCTGAAGTTGTTGTGACTGTTACTTTGGCAGTTGTTGCTGAATAATTTGCTTAGCTAAATTATTTGCCAAAAATAAGGGCATCTTGCAGTTTGCGAGATGCCCTTTTTTTATTGCCATGATAAGCTAATCTTTTGTTTTTTGACCTTTTCTTACAGGTGTAGTTGCGTGCAATTAGATGATTCAGAAGTAGCGGCGATTAAGCTGCCTCCCTATTCAATCGAAGCCGAGCGTTCCGTCGTGGGCGGTTTGATGCTGGACCCGCAGGCTTGGGAAAAAGTCTCTGAACTGGTGATCGCGGACGATTTTTATCGACCTGAACACAAGCTGATATTTTCGGTCATCGCGAGACTAGCGGATGAGTCTGAGCCAGTCGACGTCGTTACCATAGGTGAGCGTCTTGATAAGCGGGGTGACCTCGAGTCCATTGGCGGCATGGCCTATCTAATTGAGATAGCAGAAGCGACACCAAGTGCGTCTAACATTGCTTCTTACGCCGAAATTGTACGAGAGCGCTCGATATTACGTCGCCTTATCTCTACTACCAACGAAATATCATCACGCGCTTTTCACCCAGAAGGGATGACAGCGGCAGAAGTGCTTGATGAAGCCGAACGAAAAATTTTCCAAATAGCGGAAGGCGGTGAGAAAAAAGGTGGGCCGCGAATAGCCTCTGATATTCTTAGTGCCACGGTAGATAAGATTGATGAGTTATACCATCAAGATGGAGCCATCACAGGCTTGAGCACTGGCTTTACGGATTTGGATGCAATGACAGCAGGTTTACAGCCAGCCGATTTGGTCATCGTGGCGGGGCGTCCCTCCATGGGTAAAACCACTTTTGCGATGAACTTGGTGGAAAACGCTGCCATGATTAGTGACTTGCCCGTTATCGTATTCAGTTTGGAGATGCCGGCCGAACAATTAATGATGCGTATGTTGTCATCACTTGGTCGTATTGACCAAACCCGTATGCGTTCAGGTCAGTTGATCCAGGAAGATTGGGATAAGCTGATGTCCGCCGTCAAAATGCTCAAAGACCGAAAGCTGTTCATTGATGATACGGGGGGGATCAGTCCAACCGAAATGCGTTCAAGGGTGCGAAGAATCGCTCGTGAACACGGTGGTGTCGCTTTGATCATGGTCGACTATTTGCAGCTAATGCAGATACCTGGCTTTACCGAAGGTCGAACCAATGAAATTTCGGAGATTTCTCGATCTCTAAAAGCCATTGCCAAAGAAATGGAATGCCCTATGGTTGCTTTATCTCAGCTTAACCGTAGTTTGGAGAATCGCCCTAACAAGCGTCCAGTTAACTCGGATTTGCGTGAATCCGGTGCGATCGAGCAGGATGCGGATGTGATTTCATTTGTCTATCGTGATGAGGTATACCATGAAGACACGCCGCATAAAGGCATTGCAGAAATTATTATAGGCAAGCAGCGAAACGGCCCAATAGGAACCTGCCGCTTGGCTTTTGTGGGGAAATTTACTCGCTTTGAAGACCTGGCACCGGATGCTTATCGCGATTTTGATGATGAATAAGGACAGTCACTGATTAACAGCGACAGAACAATAACAAAAATTCGAGGAATGAAGATGCGTAAAATGCCGGTTACTGGAAAGGAAAACGATTTTCCTGAAAGTGATATTTTAGTCTCTAGTACGGATGTAAAAGGGCGAATTACCTTTGTAAATGAGGCCTTTTGTAAGGTGGCTGGTTACGATGAGGCTAGCCTTATCGGTGCGCCGCACAATCTTATCCGTCATCCAGATGTGCCGCCTGCGGTATTTGCCGATATGTGGGCGAATCTCAAACAGGGCCGTAGTTGGATGGGTTTGGTCAAAAATCGTTGTGAAAATGGTGATCATTATTGGGTGAGTGCGCACGTCAGTCCATTATTGGATGGTGATAAGGTCATTGGCTATGAATCCGTGCGTCGCAAGGCTTCTCTTGGTGAAAAGCAGCATGCGCAAAATATTTATGATCGAATCAATGCGGGCAAAAACTTACTGCCTTGGCGTACTAAGCTTGCTTCGCATTTTGCTAATGCGATTTGGCCTGCGATGTTGGCGTTTGTCTTGCTGGCGCTGTGCAGCCTGGCTGTGGGCAGTATGGTCTATCAAGTGTTGGCAATAGTCGTGGCTTTGATGGGTGCTGCTTATGTTTATTCACAAGCGCAATCAGTACAAGGTTTAGTGTCTGTGCTTTCGGTAGAAGCTAAAAACCCTATCGGTCAATATTTGTATTGTCATTCTGTGGGAGCCAAAGCGGCTATTCGTTTTGAAAAAATACATCAAGCAGCCGCGGCCCATACTTTTCGTTACCGATTGAAAGAAGGGGCGAATCACCTTAGTAAACGTGCCTCTGATGCGAAAGCCAGTGTCACGACCAATCTAGCGAATTTTAATAAGCAGCGCACGACGTTTCAGGATGTGGTGACTGCCAGCTCGCAATTATTGGGTAGTGTAACTCAAGTGGCGTCTCATATTCATGTAGCGGTTGATGCGACTGAGGCTGTGGGGGGGGGTAACTCAAGAGAGCCGTCATCTTGCGCAACAAACAGGAAACACCATTGGGCAGGTATATCGAGAGATTGCCGATGCTAAGCAAGTGGTGTCTGTGTTGGTTGAAGAGAGTGACAAAATTAATGAACTAGTACGCTCGATCAGTGATATTGCGGAACAAACCAATTTGCTTGCCCTTAATGCGGCGATTGAGTCTGCCCGTGCTGGTGAGGCGGGACGTGGTTTTGCTGTCGTGGCCGACGAGGTCAGAGCGCTTGCCATTCGGACGCAGACTGCGACACAAAGCATTCATGACATGACCGAAGCGCTGAAAAAGCACACTGCTGAAGTGACTCAGACCATAGACAAAGGTACTTTGGTGGCTCAAGAAGGGGTAAACAGCGTTAATCAAGTGGCAGAGAAAATGGGTGAGATAGAAGGCTCAATACAGCGTATTGTCGAAATGACGGCGCAGATTAATGTGTCTTCTGAAGAGCAAGCTAGCGTGGCGCGTAACTTAAATGACAAAATGACGATTGTGGATGAGTTGAGTGTGAACAGCATCGAGCGTGCTGAAAATATTGTATTAAATATCACTCATATTGAAGAAGAAGCTTATGAGCAAGGCAGTCTTGCAGAGCGGATGAAGCAATAAACGATTGGTCAGTTTGTCTGAAAGCCCCTTTGATTCCATAGAATCTCAGGGGCTTTTTTGTCTCTAATGATCTTTGATGACCTTGTAAATAGCCTGTCCAAGTTGCTCAACTTGCTGCTGATTAATGACATATGGAGGCATGAGATAGATAAGTTTACCAAAAGGTCGAATCCATACGCCTTGGTCTACGAACTTAGGTTGGATATCATGAAGGCTAACGGCTTCTGTTAGCTCCACCACACCTATGCCTCCTAAGCAGCGTACATCTTTAACCTGATCAAGTGCGTGGCAGGGCTTTAATGCGGCTTTTAGCCAGAGTTCAAGTTGTCTCACTTGCTCTGTTACGGCGCCTTCTTGTAAAAGTTGTAAGCTGGCATTGGCTGCACTGCATGCTAGAGGGTTGGCCATAAAGGTTGGGCCATGCATGAAAACGCCATCTTTTTCACTAATACCGAGTGCGACCTTGTCATTGGTTAAGGTGGCAGCGAGTGTCATATAGCCACCAGTTAAAGCTTTGCCGACGCACATGATGTCTGGACAGATTTGGCTGTGTTCAGTGGCAAATAGCTTACCAGTGCGACCAAATCCAGTGGCGATCTCATCGAAAATTAATAAGATGTCGAATTCGTCGCATAAAGCACGAATAACATTCAGGTAATCAGGGTTATAGAAGCGCATTCCGCCAGCATTTTGTACAACTGGCTCAATAATAAAACCAGCAATTTTCTCGTGGTGTTGTGCGAACATATCACGAATTTCGCTGATGTAATTATCATCCACGGGAGCATCAAGGCCTGTCGGAGGAGGTGATACAAAAAATTGTTGTGTCAGAGCGCCGGTAAAAAGGTTATGCATACCATTTTCAGGGTCACAAACAGACATGGCAGCAAAGGTGTCGCCATGGTAACCACTGCGGGGGGTGACAAAGAATTGTTTGCTTGCCTTGCCTTGCGTGTGCCAATACTGAATGGCCATTTTTAGAGCAACTTCAACGGAAACGGAACCTGAATCAGAGAAAAAGACTCTCTGTAACGGCTCGGGTGTCATCTCAATGAGTTTTTCACCTAGTTCTATAGCAGGTTTATGGGTAAGTCCACCGAACATGACGTGTGAAAATTGCTTTAATTGCTGCTCAATAGCGAGATTTATAGCGGGATGATTGTAGCCATGGATGACACTCCACCAAGAAGACATGCCATCGACTAAACACTCACCTGTACTCAGCGTAATTTCACAGCCTTCTGCTTTCTCAACCAAAAACTGAGGGCTTGGATGGCTCATCGAAGTGTAAGGATGCCAGAGTAACTGTTTGTCGAGCTCTAGGTAGTCTTGTGTGGTGCGCTTAGTTTGCATGAAATAGTGCCTTTGCTGAATCTGCCGGAATACTAAACAAAGCAGAAGAAAATGACCAGAGTTCAACTTTCCTTTTCAGCGGTTCGAGCCATAACCCAAACGTCGATGTGTTTTGCGCCTGCTTGCCTAAGTGATTGGCATACCGCTTCTATGGTGCTACCTGTTGTCATGACATCATCAATCAAGGCCACATGCTCAGCGATAGGGGAGTGAGTTTGGTAGCTTTGGCGTGGCGAGCGCAGACGATCTTTGCGTTTGAGTGTATGTTGCGCTTCTGTGTGCTGTATTTTATTAATGGGATTGGGTTTTATTAATCTGGGGGCGTGTTTTGTCTGTTTTAGCAGTTGTTGTTCAAGCTGCTTGGCGATGAGTTGAGTTTGGCAAAAGCCTCTTTCGCGGATGCGTTTTGGATGGCTAGGCACAAAAAGCAATTGTGTTGGCCAGGCTTGATTTTGATAAGTTTCTAGAAGGTATTCACTGAGGAGATAGACCAGTGGGCGAATAAAATGCACTTGTTGATGAAATTTTGTTTGGTGGATTAAAGTGCGCATGCTGCCAGTGAAGAGGTATGGCGCAAAGCATCTGTTGTAGCTAGGCGGTTTTTTCTGACACTCACCGCATAAAAAACTTTGTTCTTTAAGGGGCTGAGTAATTGGCTTACGGCATTTTTGACAGCAGGTAATGTTTTTTTCAAACCCTTTGCGACAATGTGGACAAAGTGAAAAAGCCTGCTTTTTCTGGCATACATAGCATAGACTAAAAAATAATCTAAAGTAAACCTCTTTAATTTTAGTGGTTGACAGCAATTTCCAGTCCATTAGTATTGCTCCAAATATTCTATGTCTGAGGGAATTATGTCTGTTAATAACACAGCTTCACTAACTAACACCACTGCCACTTTATCTGGTGAGCCTCGTCATGATTGGACTCATGCAGAGGTGAAAGCTCTATTTGATTTGCCTTTTATGGATTTAATGTTCCGCGCTCAGACTGTCCATAGAGAGCATTTTACTCCTAATGAAGTGCAAGTCAGTACGCTTTTGTCAATTAAGACGGGTGCTTGTCCAGAAGATTGCAAATATTGCCCGCAGAGCGGTCACTACAATACTGAGCTTGAAAAAGAAAAGCTTATGGAAGTGCAAAAAGTTCTGGAAGAAGCGGCTTTAGCGAAGGAAAAAGGCGCTAGTCGTTTTTGTATGGGTGCGGCTTGGAAACACCCATCTGAGAAAGATTTTCCTTATGTGTTGGAGATGATTAAAGGTGTGAAATCTCTTGGTTTAGAGTCTTGTGTGACTTTGGGGACTTTGAATGATGATCAAGCGAAACGTTTGTCAGAAGTGGGGTTGGATTATTACAACCACAACCTAGACACCTCGGCTGAATTTTATGACAGCATCATCACCACGCGTAGTTATCAAGACAGGCTAGATACGCTATCTCGTGTGCGTGATTCTGGCATCAAGTTATGCTGTGGT
Organism: Marinomonas sp. ABL3_031; assembly: GCF_056161265.1. NCBI lineage: Bacteria > Pseudomonadati > Pseudomonadota > Gammaproteobacteria > Oceanospirillales > Oceanospirillaceae > Marinomonas > Marinomonas sp. ABL3_031. Next base: position 38,296 of record NZ_JBSWYU010000014.1, on the reverse strand, counting down.
GGCATCATGGGAATGGGGGAAGAGCAAAAAGATCGCGTTGGTTTATTGCGTCAGCTTTCTCAAATGCAGCCTCACCCTGAAAGTGTGCCAATTAATATGTTGGTTAAAGTAGAAGGCACGCCACTTGAAAATGTCGATGATTTAGATACCTTTGAATTCATTCGTACCATCGCTGTGGCGCGAATCATTATGCCGAAATCCCATGTTCGTTTGTCGGCTGGGCGCCAAGGTATGAGTGAGCAAACCCAAGCTTTGTGTTTTATGGCCGGTGCAAACTCCATCTTCTATGGTGAGAAGTTGCTAACGACAGGAAACCCGGAAGCAGATAAAGACATGGCTTTGTTTGCTAAATTGGGTATTAATCCTGAAAAACGCGAAGAGCATTCAGACGAAGCCGTAGCAGAAGCCATTGCGGCACAAGCGGCTCAGCAAGAAGACGCTAAGCTTTTTTATGAAGCCAGTGTCTAATACGCCTGATTGGGTCTTGGCGGCTCTGAATGAGAGACGTCAAGGCGATCTGATGAGGCAGACCGTTACTTTAAACAGTCCTCAAGTGCCCCATACTCAGATCCAAGGGCAAGCTTATACTGCCTATTGTTCTAATGATTATCTTGGTTTGGCCAACCATCCTCATCTTATTAAAGCCATGCAATCTTGCGCGAATGAATATGGTGTCGGTGGTGGTGCCTCTCATTTGGTAGCGGGGCATTTGGGCATTCATCAAGCGTTAGAGGACGCGTTGGCAGATTGGCTTGGTTATGAAAGGGTAATGCTGTTCAGTACTGGCTACATGGCGAATTTGGGCGTGATCTCGGCATTAGCCAATAAGCATCGACCAGTGGTTCAGGATAAATTGAATCATGCCTCACTGATTGATGGCGCACAATTGGCTCAGGCACCGCTTCGTCGATATTTGCATGCGGATGCGATCAGTGCTGAGCGGCGTATGCGTAAAGAGTCACAACCAGGTTTATTGGTCACCGACGGCGTATTTAGCATGGATGGTGACATTGCGCCTTTAGATGAACTTGCTTCTTTGTGTCAGCAGCTAGATTGGACTTTTATGGTGGACGATGCTCACGGTCTGGGTTGTTTAGGTAAGCAAGGGCGAGGTAGTTTAGCGCTATATAATTTGAGCATGCAGCAAGTTCCAATATTAGTTGGGACATTTGGTAAGGCATTTGGTACTGCCGGTGCCTTTGTGGCTACCAATAATGATTTTGCTGACTATTTAACTCAATTTGCCCGCCCATATATCTACACCACTTCTATGTCTCCTGCGGTCGCTGGTGCGAGTTTGGCGGCGCTGAAGTTGATTTGCTCTGATGAAGGTCAGCAGAAAAGAGAGCAGCTGGCAGAACATATAAGTTATTTTCGTCAGCGCATGGCGGATTTGCCAGTGGATTTGATGCCCTCAAAGACGGCAATTCAACCTATCCTAATAGGTGAAAGTGCGGCGGCATTAGCAGTAAGTGAGCAGCTTAAAGTGTCTGGTATCTGGTGTACGGCGATTCGCCCGCCTACGGTTCCAAATGGTAAAGCGAGATTGAGGATTACCTTGAGCGCTGGACACTCGAAGCAAGATTTAGTGTTATTATGTGATGCACTTGAGCAAGTATTAACGGCTAATAATTGAGGAACAAGATGCGCACACCGATCGAAACCCAAGCTTTTGGCGATGATTCTAAGCAAGCCATATTTATGGTCTCTGGTTGGGCCATGCCGAAAGAAGTCATGGCGGACTTTGCAACACGCTTGAGTCATAATTTTTATGTGGTGGTGGCGAACTTACCAGGTATCTCATTGGATGAGCAATGGGTCTCAAAAACACGAATTGGCCCAAACTATGATATTGATGCGTTAACTGAACAGCTAATTGATGTAGCGCCTCAAAGTGCATGGTGGTTGGGCTGGTCATTGGGCGGCATGATCGCAACGTATGTCGCGGCGCGTCGCTCCAGCTGTGTTGAGGGTTTGATTACCTTCTCAAGTGCGCCAAGCTTTGTGGAGCGAGACAGTTGGAATCACGCCATGTCGCTTGCGGATTTTGATGCGTTTGCCAATCTAATTGCAGAGCAGCCTGAACAAGGCTTAAAACGGTTTGTGGCTTTGCAATCCAAAGGGGCAAAGAATGAGAGGGCATTGGCGAAGCAATTACAAGCTTTGTTGCCAATGGATAATCTCAATAAAGCCGCGTTGGTAGGTGGTTTACGTTTGTTGAAATTCTTGGATGTGCGACGCGAATTATTTTTATTGGATGTGCCGAATTTTCATATATTCGGAGGACGCGACACCTTAGTGTCTGCTCACTGTTTGCAGCAGCTTGAGGTGAATCCTTTACAGCAAAGTTTGGTCTTGCCGGAATGTGCTCATCAATCGTTTTTAGAAGATGAAGAAGCTTGTGTGGAAGCGGTAGAAAATTTTATCAATGTTAATAACCCCTGATATGACTTCTGCGACTGCTTTCAAAAAGCAGCTCGCAAAGCGTTTTGATCGTGCAGCCGTTGGCTATGATCATTATGCCCAATTCCAGTTAGAAGTAATGCACAGATTACTTGCCATGCTGCCCAATCAGACTTTCGACCGAATACTTGATTTGGGTACGGGTACGGGAGCCGCTTTGCCTTCCTTGGTCAAGCTGCAAGGCTTTTCCCAATGTTTAGCATTAGATTTGTCGACAAGTATGTTGGAGCAAGCACGCCAGCGAGTTCAGCAAGACTGCGCCGACCTTGTTGATAACATTTATTATCTTTGTGCAGATGCTGAATCTTTGCCGTTTGCCAAAGCCAGTTTGTCTTTGGTCTTTTCTAATCTAGCGGTGCAGTGGTGCTTGCAACCTGATGTTCTTTTCAAATCATTGCATGCAGCCAGTCAACAACAAGGTTATTTTGTTTTTACCACACTCTTGTCAGATTCTATGCCTGAAATTAATGCCGCATGGCGAGGAGTTGATGAGGCAAAACATGTGCATCAATACGTTTCGCTGCAAGCCCTCCAAGATTATCTCGAGCAAGCAAATTGGCATGTTGGGTCACTATGCCAAGACACAGTGCGCATGTGGTTTGATACACCTGAACAGGCTGTGGCCTCTTTGCGCAAAGTGGGTGCCAGTATGATTGGCGCTGATTCAGGTGCCATGTCTCCTTCTACTTGGAAGCGTTTTTTAAAGGCTTATGAAAAGCAGCGTCAGCCAGAAGGTATACCACTCAGTTATCAGGTGGCTTTTGTGGTGGCGCAAAGCCAGCGAGTTGAATAAAAGAGGTCAATGTGAAGAAACGTTTTTTTGTGACAGGAACGGATACAGATGCAGGAAAAACCTATTTTACCGTGGGTTTATTATCAGCCGCCAAGCGATCAGGTTTAAAGGCGATGGGGTTAAAGCCTGTGGCGGCAGGAGCGGAAAGGATAGAAGGGTCGTGGCGTAATCAAGATGCCCATCAAATTATGCAGGCAAACAGTGTCCCGCTGGCCTATGAGCAAGTGAACCCAATATTGTTGGAGGCGGCGATTGCTCCTCACATTGCAGCACAGCAAGAGCAACGACTGGTTACTGCTGCGCGTTTGGAGGGCTTCATAAAAGGGGCTTTGCTCTTGTCGCATGAGCTGGCTTTGGTAGAAGGTGCCGGTGGCTGGCGAGTGCCTTTAAACGATAGGGAAATGTTGTCGGATGTGGCTAAGTCGCTCGGTTATCCCGTTATCCTTGTGGTGAATATGAAGTTAGGTTGTATTAATCATGCCGTTTTAACCGCAGAGTCTATTGTTCGAGATGGCCTGACTTTGGCTGGCTGGGTTGCTAACAGTGCTGACTCTCAAATGCCTTGCTACGATGAAAATCTGCAAACTTTAAAGAGCATCTTACCTGCACCATTAATGGGGGAGTTATCATTCGCTCAAAGTATTGAAGTAGTTGAGCAAGAGTTTGATAACTTACTCTCAAATCTATAATTTTTTCTTAATGCTTGAAAGTCTTGGATAAAAGCGCATTAATACGAGATATAATTGCATGATAAAAAGGTGACAATTGGAGTGCTAAGGTGAAAGCTTGGTTATGCGGTTTAGATAACGAGGAAGTTTCCAGTGTTTCCAGTGTTCTGACATTCATTGGTATTGAGCACAGTACGTCTTTAACGGCGTTTGATTTGCCGGATTTTGCGGTATTGGGACGTCAGGTTGAATCCTTTGAATTGGATGAAATGGTGCCGGTTATTTCACTTAGAGAAGACTGTATCGTTACTGACAGTGAGAATGTGTGGTTATGTCCTTTGCCTTGGCGTTCCCAAGCTTTATCTTCCATTTTAAAAGAAATTAAGAAATTGCATAGCTTTCCTCAGGCTTCGGGTGTTAATTTGAATTTGCATGTTCGGCATTTGGAAGCCCTGTTGATTCGCCAAGCTTTGGTTTCTACACAAGGCGTGGTGTCTAAGGCGGCGCAAAACTTGCAAATTCAGAGAACCACCTTGATTGAGAAAATGCGTCGTTACAATATTGATAAGTCGGAGTTTTAGTGACTAAAGATGAAGAAATAGCGGAATTAAAAGCCGCTTTTAAGGCTTTCTCTGAATCTTCCGATGTGTTGACAAAATCTTATCTTGATTTGCAGCAAGAAGTTGCACGTTTGCATCAACAATTAGAGCAAGTAGAGCAAGATAAGCGCCAGGAACAAGATAAGAATCGCGTTTTGGTGTTGCAGTTTCAGCAGTTGTTTGAATCCATGCCGGTTGGCGTTTTACTGCTAAATGAGGAAGGACTGATTGTGATGGCAAATCCGGTAGCAGAAAAACTCTTTAATCTGCCGCTCATCGGACAGTCCTGGGGAGAAGTGGTGCCACTTAGTTTCCGACCTCAAGAAGACGATGGTCACGATGTGACTATGGTGACAGGTCGAAGGGTGCGTGTGGAAACGGCCTCCTTGGGTAATGTGCCTGGTCAATTGTTGATTTTGGTGGATTTAACAGAAGCCTACTTGTTGCAAAAGAAGCTTAATCATCATGAGCGACTTTCCAATATGGGGAAAATGGTAGCCGCTTTAGCCCATCAAATTCGAACACCATTATCCTCGGCTTCTTTGTATGCAGGGCATTTACAAAAAGCGGATTTGGCGCCTGTGATGCGTCAAAATTTTGCCAATAAACTGGCGGATAGATTAGCTAATATCGAAAAGCAAATTCGTGATATGCTGATTTTTTCGCGCAGTGAAATTAAATTGGATGAAACCTTATCCATTAATGAGTTTGTTGATGAATTGATAAGCCAATGTGAAGAAGTATGTGAACAAAAAAATGCTACTTTGGAAGCTTCAGGAAGTGATTTTACTGCTAATCAGGTGATTCAATGCAATAAGGAAACGCTGATTGGTGCGCTGTTAAATTTGCTTAATAACGCCATAGACTCACAAGCGGAAGCTTGTGTCGTAAGGTTGGATTGGCAAGAAGCAAACGCAGGGGTTCAATTCGTATTTAAAGACCGTGGTGTGGGCATGTCCAAACAGCATTTAGAGCATGTTCAAGAAGGTTTTGTAACAACCAAACAGCATGGGACTGGTTTGGGGTTGATGGTCGTTAAGGCCATCGCTCGTGCTCATCACGGGCAGTTTGAAATTGATAGTATAGAAGGGGCTGGGACAACGGCCAGTTTAACCATTCCTCTTATAAGGGTATAGCATGTCGGATGTGAAGTTATTAATCGTCGAAGATGACAAAGGATTGGCAGAAGCGCTGGAAGATACGCTCATGCTGGCAAGTTACCAATGTAAAATGGTTTCCAGTGCTGAAGAAGCTGTGTTGGCGTTGAAGCATGGGCAATTTGATATGGTGGTGTCAGATGTGAACCTGCCTGGCATGGATGGTTATGGTTTATTGCATCACGTGGTCGATACGTATCCTGAATTACCCATTATGTTAATGACGGCCTATGGCGACATTGCTCATGCGGTAGAAGCCATGCGTGACGGTGCGGTGGATTATCTTCTTAAGCCGTTTCAGGAAGAAGAGCTTTTAAATGCCATTGCCAAATATACGGTTAAGCAAACTTCTTTATCTTCGAGTCAGCCGATTGCTAAAGATTCGGCTAGTTTGGCTTTGTTGGATTTGGCTAAGCGTGTGGCCGTGACAGACTCAACAGTACTGGTGTGTGGCGAAAGTGGTACAGGTAAAGAGGTGCTTGCCCATTACATTCACAACCAATCGTCGCGTCGCAATGCGCCTTTTGTGGCCATCAACTGTGCTGCTATTCCTGAAAATATGTTGGAAGCCATTTTATTTGGTTATGAAAAAGGCGCTTATACTGGCGCGGTTTCTTCGCAAGCAGGCAAATTTGAACAAGCCAATGGCGGCACCTTGCTACTAGATGAAATTACGGAAATGGATGTGGGTTTGCAGGCTAAGTTATTACGAGTGCTGCAAGAGCAAGAAGTAGAGCGTCTTGGTGGTAAAAAATCGATCCCGCTCGATGTGCGAATCATAGCGACGACCAATCGTGATCTTGCAGAGTACGTAAAAGAAGGTGGTTTTCGCGAAGATTTGTACTATCGCCTTAACGTTTTTCCATTGCGCTGGTTACCAATTCGAGAACGTAAAGGAGATATTTTACCCATTGCCGAGCATTTGTTACACAAACATGCTGGCAAGATGCGCATAATAGGGGCTTTGTTGAAACCTTCAGCACAAAGTAAGTTAGAAGCGCACCCTTGGCCTGGTAATGTCCGTGAGTTAGATAATGTAATTCAGCGTGCCTTGATCTTAAGTTCAAATGGTCAAATACACGATGAACACATTGCTTTTGATATGATGGCTGGAGCACCAACGACGACAGAGGAGGTGCAGGAGGAAGAGGAGAGTGCGGCTTCCATATTGGGTAAAGGTGTGCAGCAGCATGAATTTCGTATTATTGCTCAAGCATTAATTGATGCTAAGGGTAAACGTAAGGAAGTGGCGGATAAGTTGGGAATCAGCCCTCGAACCTTACGATACAAGATAGCGAAAATGCGTGAAAGTGGTATCGACGTCGATTGATTTTTGTATCTTGTTTTAATTAGCTTTATGCTAAACTTCATAGAACGTGATTTTTTAGGTGAAGAGCATGATTTCAGGTCGACCTGATATTAATCAAGTGTTATCCCAAATGAGGGATCTCCGCTCGCAAGTTCAAGCCCCCGGCAGTGGGGTGACAGAGGTTGCAAAATCTGGTGGCAATGTGGATGCTGCTCAGGCTGTAGAACGTGCAGATTTCGCAGAAATGCTGAAGAATGCCGTTGATAATGTAAATTCTCTTCAACAAGAAGCATCGCAACTAGCTCAATCTTATGAGCGCGGTGATGAAGGTGTTGATTTACCACAAGTGATGATTGGTCTACAAAAATCAAGTGTTTCTTTTGAAGCGATGACTCAAGTACGAAATAAACTTGTTGATGCGTATGAAAAAATCATGAATATGCCGATTTAGGCTAGATAAACCGCTTGGCGCTTTTTAATGGATAATGTCCCTGCAGAACAATCGGAGCGTAAGCTCTATTTAGAATTAGTCACTGGATTCAATAAGTTAACAGTGATACGACAGCTGGCCTTGATGGTCGGCTTGGCTGCCTCTATCGCAATTGGTTTGGCTGCTGTGTTATGGACTAACGGCCCAGATTATAAACCTGTCTTAAGTAGTATTACTGACTACAACGCAGATCAAATAGTTGAAATTCTTAGTGTTAATAACATCCCTTTTAAACTTGATGAAAATACCGGCGCTTTATTAGTTGAAGGCGATTATTATCATCAAGCGCGTTTAAAATTGGCTGGTTCAGGTATCGTTTCTGACAATATTGTTGGCTTAGAAATCATGGATCAAGATCAAGGTCTTGGTACATCGCAATTTGTTGAGACAACGCGCTATCGTCGCGGCTTGGAAGGTGAGTTGAGTCGAACTATTTCAAGCTTGCAAAGTATTAAAACGGCTCGGGTTCATCTTGCTATCCCTAAAGAGTCCGTGTTTGTTCGTGATACTCGAAAACCCTCCGCCTCTGTGTTTCTAGAGCTGTATCCGGGACGTCGTTTAGATCGCAGTCAGGTCGATGCTATTGTTAATTTGGTTGCTTCCAGCATATCTCAATTGAGTGATAAAGACGTTACTGTGGTGGATCAGCGTGGTACTTTGCTGACCGAAAAAGATTCTAATTCAGAATTGTCCGTGGCAGGTAAGCAGTTTGACTATACTCGTAAAGTAGAAGATGTGTTATTGCAGCGAGTTAATAACATTCTTGGCCCGGTTGTGGGACAAGGACGCTTCAAAGCTGAAGTGTCAGCTGATGTGGACTTTACTGCTATCGAGAAAACTGACGAGCAATATAACCCTGATTTATTGGCTTTGAGAAGTGAACAAACGCTTCGAGAAAATCGTAGTGCAGGCGTTTCAGCCAGCGGTATTCCTGGCGCATTGACCAATCAACCGCCCGGTGCAGTCACTGCGCCAGAAGCGGTTGACGAAAATGGTGCGCCCATTGGTGGTAATTCAGCAGGAACAAATGGTCAGTCCCGAGAAGAAACCACGCGTAATTTTGAGCTAGATCGCAGTATCAGCTATACCAAACGCCAACAAGGTACCATTCGACGCTTGTCAGTTGCCGTGGTGGTTGATGACTTAGCAAGTTTGGATACTGATACCTCCACTGTAGTACGAACACCTTGGAGTGACGATGAGTTAGGTCGTCTGACTTTATTGGTCCGTGATGCAGTGGGTTATGATCCGGCTCGTGGTGACAGTGTAAGTGTTATTAATTCTCCTTTTGCTTTGCCTGATCCGGAAGAGCCAATTGTTGCCCCGCCTTTCTATAAGCAGGATTGGTTCTTGAATTTATTGCAGCCAACCTTAGTGGGCTTGTTTGTTCTTATTTTGTTGCTCATCGTGGTGCGCCCGATTTTGAAAACCCTTAGTGAGCAAAACAAGATTGCGGTTGCAGAGGATACCGAAGCCGCTATATTCTCAGACGAAACGGATGAAATTTCAGATGATCAGGTGTCTTTGGTCAGTGCTGAAGACATATTGGTACCAGGTTCACCTGAAAAAATTGATCGTCAACTTAATGCAATACGCGGCTTAATTGCCGAAGAACCAGAGCGTGTTGCGCAAGTTGTTAAACAGTGGGTAATGGAAAATTAAATGAGTGATACAGGCCAAGGTGCAGATTTAACATCGGTTCAAAAAGCTGCAGTGCTATTAATGTCACTGGGGGAATCCGATGCCGCACAAATCCTTAAGCACATGGGCCCGAAAGAGGTTCAGAAAATTGGCCAGACCATGGCGCAATTGAGTAATGTGCAACGTCACCAAGTGGAAAAAGTCTTGGATGATTTTTTGGTTTTGGTAGGTGATCAAACCGGGTTAGGGCTTGGTTCGGATGGTTATATCCGTAATATGCTGCGAGAAGCCTTGGGCGAAGAAAAAGCGGGCAGCTTGATTGACCGAATTCTATTAGGTGGTAACACTACAGGTCTAGATACTCTCAAGTGGATGGAGTCGCGTGCAGTCGCTGATGTCATTCGTTATGAACACCCACAGATTCAAGCTATTGTTATCTCTTATCTTGATCCAGACCAGGCCGCCGATATCTTGGCAAACTTCGATGAACGCGTGCGTTTGGACATAGTGTTACGTGTGGCAGCGTTGGAAACAGTACAGCCTGCTGCTTTGCAAGAGTTGAATAACATTCTTGAGCGTCAATTCTCTGGCAACAACTCGACGCAATCTACTACTATTGGTGGTGTGCGTACTGCCGCAAATATTATGAACTTTATTGATAGTTCGGTGGAGACCGAACTGATGGAGTCGATTCGTGATGTGGATGAAGATCTAGCGAATACCATTCAAGACTTGATGTTTGTGTTTGATAACTTGCTCGAAGTGGACGATAGAGGCATTCAGGTTATCTTGCGTGAGGTGGAATCGGAAACTCTGATTCTGGCATTGAAAGGGGCGGACCCAGATATGCAGGAGAAAATTTTCAAAAACATGTCCTCCCGTGCTGCAGACATGTTAAAAGACGATTTGGAAGCAAAAGGTCCAGTTCGTGTAAGTGAAGTTGAAGTTGCGCAGAAGGAAATACTGGCCGTTGCCAGACGTCTCGCTGATAACGGAGAAATCGTTCTCGGTGGCGGTGGCGAGCAGATGGTTTAGTTAGCGTTATGTCAGATAAGGATAATGAAAAGCACGAAGATCGTAAACTAACCGCTTATGAGAGATGGGAGTTGCCTCATCTTGAAAACCCCACACCAAAAGAATCAACCGGTCCAGCCATTCTGGTGCAAAAAAATACGGTAGTGGTAACAGAAGAAGTCGATCAAGACGCTCTTGTATATGAGCCCCTAACCGCTTCTCAGTTAGAAGAAATCCGATCTGCCGCTTATGACGAGGGCTTTATTCAAGGGGAAGAAGAAGGCCATAAAAAAGGTTATGAGGGAGGCTTTTCTAAAGGTGAAGTAGACGGTTTTGAAAAAGGGCATGCTGAAGGTACGGCGGTAGGTTTGGAGGAAGGCCGTGAGCAAGCTCGTGAAGTTGCTAAAGCCCAGCTTGAGCAAGTTGAAGCCTTGTTTGCTAATGTCGTCGCAGAAATTTCCCAACCACTAGAAAGTAGCCGACACGCTGCTGAACAATTAATTTATCAAGCGATGATTCGCATGGTAGAAAATGTTTGTTTGCACAAAATGCAGCAAGATGGGCAGGATATCTTAACAGAGCAGCTCACTCGGGTGTTTGATGAAATAGGTGAATTTGAAGGGCGTATTCGTATACGACTCAACCCTGATGATATTTCGGTTTTACAAGCGTTAGGTATCCAAGAGCGTCTAGCACTGAAAGTGGAAGAAGACCCTTCTATGGTGAGTGGTGGTTTTGTGTTGGACTCCAAATCCTTTCATATTGATGGCCGCGTTGAACAACGTTTGGCTGCTGTTTATGAAGAATTACGCCATTTGATAAGCTCTCATGATCAGGATGCAAGCTAATGGCCAGCCTTGCAGAAAGATTGGTCAAGCTCAACAATGCTTTTAATAACACCTATGCTCCTCAATTAGAGGGTAAAGTAACGCGCATGGTCGGTCTCACCATGGAGGCTGTGGGTTGTGTCGTAGCATTAGGTGACCGTTGTGCTGTGCAGATTGGTAAAGAGCGGTGGGTAGAGTCAGAAGTGGTGGGCTTTACGGGGGATTTGACTTATCTGATGCCTACTGAGGCGATTGAGGGAATTTCTCCTGGTGCGCGTGTGAAGCCATTACTTGATGAAAGTAAAATGCCTGTAGGCGATGAATTATTGGGACGAGTGGTCAATGGGCTGGGGAAGCCTTTGGATGGCAAAGGTTCAATTAGCGCAGAAGATTCAGTGAGTTTGCATGGTGGCATCATCAACCCATTACAACGTAAGCCCATTACTGATACCTTGGATGTTGGTATTAAGGCTATCAATAGTCTTTTGACTGTTGGAAAAGGCCAGCGTCTGGGGTTGTTTGCTGGTAGCGGTGTGGGTAAAAGCATGTTGCTGGGTATGATGACGCGTTTTACTGAAGCGGATATTACTATTGTCGCGCTAATTGGTGAACGTGGCCGAGAGGTAAAGGAATTTATTGAGCAGATTCTTGGTGAAGAAGGTTTAGCGCGGTCAGTAGTAGTGGCCTCTCCTGCTGATGATTCTGCATTAATGCGACTGCGTGCAGCCATGTTGGCTACTCGTATTGCTGAATATTATCGAGACCAAGGCAAGAATGTTCTTTTGTTAATGGATTCTCTTACTCGTTATGCACAAGCACAGCGTGAAATTGCTTTGTCTGTTGGCGAACCGCCGGCTACTAAAGGTTATCCGCCCTCTGTATTTTCGAAACTTCCTCAACTAGTTGAAAGGGCGGGAAATGGGCAGGATGGTAGTGGCTCTGTGACTGCTTTCTATACGGTTTTGACAGAGGGTGATGATCAGCAAGACCCTATTGCGGATGCGTCGCGAGCCATACTTGATGGGCATATAGTATTGTCTCGGCGTCTTGCGGAGGAGGGTCATTATCCAGCCATTGATATTGAAGCTTCTATTTCCCGAGCTATGCCACAAATTGTCAGTGAAGATCATTTATATGGCGCAATGCGTGTAAAACAGCTTTATTCGAAATTTCAACAAAATCAGGATTTAATCTCTGTCGGTGCTTATGCGCAGGGTAGTGACCCTGATCTTGATCAGGCCATCGTTCAAATGCCTGAAATTCGTAATTTTCTGCAGCAGCCGCTTAGTGAAAGCTTTTCGATAGATCAAAGTCTGGAAGCATTAGTGACTGCGATGACAAAAGGGCAGTAGACGCCAGTCACTAAATACGTCTACTATTTATTAACGGAATAAATAGGTTGCTCATGAAAAAATCACGTCGTTTGCAAATACTTGTGGATCTTGCCCAGCGCAAAGAGGATGTTGTTGCTCAACAGCTGGCGCGTGATAAGGCAAAAGTTCAGCAAGACATTCAGAAACTGGAAGAGCTAAAAGAGTATGCCCAACAATACGAGTCAGAACGCAACCTGCTAGGCTTGAGTCCTTATCTTACAACCAATTATCAGCACTTTGTTGATCGTGTGCAACAGGCTATTTCACAACAAGAGGCGGCTATAGAAAGAGCAGAGCAACAAGCTGATATGAGTATGCGGCGTTGGTTACAAGCACGCTCAAAAACACAAAGCATGGATGTTTTAAAAGACAAAAACCTAAAAGCTGAACAAGTTTTCCAAGATAAACAGGAGCAGCGTGAAATGGATGAATTTGCCATGCGTCGTTTTTTGGATATGAGTCGCTAATAGCCTATTAAATAATGGAGTTAAAGCAAGTGGGACTGGGGAATTCAGTTGCGGAACTAAATATTTCTGATGTTAGTTTGCTTATGGCTGAAATAGAGGCTGCTGTTGTGTCTTATGCTACGCAACCTCGCTCATCTTTGGAAAGCTTGTGCTCTTTACTGGGAAAACTTGAAGAACAAAGTCAGTTTGCTTTTCCTAGTACCTCTTTGTTTCAATCTCAACTTGTCTTAATTCAAAATACCATTGATCAATTGCTTGGATTAGATTGTCCTTTTCATCCTGATGGACAAATGTTGCTTCTACCTTGTTTGGATGCCATTTTTCAAAATGTTATGGCGGTACAGTTAGGCCAAGACTATCAGCAGCTTCATGCACGTTCTTTATTGCCTCAAAACTCTATTTGGCAAAAATTGATGGATTTTCAAACAAGCTTGTCGAAACCAGTCGATCGGTTTCGGTATGTTGCTGAGTTAACGGGTAAAAAAAATCTTAATGTAGAAAGTTTATTGCAACGATTGATTGAGTTTGGCCCAGTGTCGTTTGAGGTGAGTGGTACTGTCAATGGGTGTTTTGTTGGACGCTTTTCTTTCGAGTCAAGTGTGCCATTGAGTTGGTTAAGTCACTTTTTTTCTGAACTTGAATGGGTGGAGAGCAAAGCTGAAAAGACAGATAGGAAGACTGATTTATCAAGCGTTCAAGCATCTGAATCTTTAACGAAAACAGCAATAACAAAGGATGTTGTTGCACATACGACCTTATTAGAGCATCCTGCATTGTCATTTCCTGCCTTGCTTTCAGTTTTCCAATCAAATAGCTTGTCCCGTCATTGGAGAGATACTTTTTTAACCCAATACACTCAATATGTTAAGCAACAGATTTATACTGGTTTTGCAGACGTTGTTGACAATATAGCTCAAGTGGATCCAGTATTTTCTCAATTTCCCGTTCCTAAGGTGAATCTGTCTTCATGGTCTGTTGATCATGGGACAGTGCTATCCCCTTTACGTTGGCAAGGAAGTTTTTATGCGGTGGCGCATAAAGTTTCTGCGCCAGACAGTAATCTGGTCGCGGAATTTGAGACTATTGCGGTTAAAGAGGCGAATAAGATAACTCAGAGTGTTTACCTAGGCCGAGACATATTACCGAGTGTTTTATATCAGATTGATTACCTTTCTCAACAATTTCATTTTCACTGTTCAGAAGCAAGACCCTATTGTATAGAGGCTGATCAGATTTCTTTTTCAAACCAGCAAGTTTTTTGCAACTTGGAGGATGAGAGACGGATCCCATTGGTGACTTCTCTTGCAGTCTATTCTATGGATCAAGCAGTTTGTATGCTATTTCCTAATCATGGGAAGGTTGCTGTGTTGGTTGTGACTCAATTGGGTCAATCTTTTGCTATTCCATATGATGGGTTGCGGTGTGTAGAGGCAGTGGCGTTACATTGTCATTGTGTTGGTTCGCAAGTAAAAAATATTTGGCTAGATAAGAAAGGTGTAATGTTATTGGAGCCTGTTTTAGCTAATGTCAGTATTATAGCGCCTGAAGTGCAAGGGTTAGGGACGGAAATGGTTCCTCGCTTAGGCAAGAAGGGGTATTATTTTGGGTTATGCAATGGTTTTCCCTTAGTGATTGAAGCAGATTTAGTATTGGATATTACCCCTTACAAATCACCGCAATGTTTTAATCTTTATACAGAGTTTGGGCTGCAAAGTCGGTATTTTATGCCAAGCTTAGAAAGTTGCATCGAATATGTTGAATTGAATAATGGGGCATCAGGGTTTAGTGAAACAAACTCAACTGGGGATTTTTCTGTTATTCTTGAGGCTGATGGTAAGTCAGTCGTTTTGCCATTCGCTTCAATTGACTGGTATGAATCATATCAATTAATTGAATCACTTGAACTAGGGAGTGGTAGCGAGCTTAGTAACGACCTAGAACATGAAGATCTCGTTGTGCTAGATAAGAAAAAATATTTGTCTTTTATCACTGACTATTTTGAGTCAGTGTTAGCTTGTAAGTGATTATTTACTATGAATAAATTGCATTCACCTTTTGGTGCTCCGCGAAAAGAGTTAATTAACGGTTTGCAGAAAACAGTCGTTATTTTGTTGTTTTTTCTGTTGCTAGCGTTTGCTGGTCTTTATTATCTGGTAAACAGCAATTTGCAACAGCAAAACTCGCAGCAAGAAAACTTATCTGAGTTGCAGAAGCTGGTTCATAACGCAGAAGAAAACTGGCTTGAATGGCTTCTTATTGATAATTTAAATCGTCTGCAACCCGGATTACAAACCAATTCAGCCGGTTATTATCAACAATTGCTCATTAGTGAGTATCAATTAATTGTAGATCGATTGGATGCTTTCCCTGAAGTTCAAGATACTGATTTATCTGGTGCAATTGATTTACTGAATGTCTTTTTTAATCGTGAAATAGATACTTACCCTTTGTCTGACCAGGAAAGAGTGCAGGCATATCTAGAGTTTGAACAACTTGAGGTGCTGGATGAGCAGCTATTGCAAATTGGTGTGGCATTAGATTATCAGCGACAGCTTTTTGTCGGGCGTATGGTATGGGCTCCAGTTGCCTTGTTTATTGCTGTTACTTTCATCGTCATTCTGTTGGTATTGCGCTTTAGTCGTCAATTAACCACAGGTTTTGCGACCATGCATCATGTGATTGATCACAGAAAGCACGGCCATGCTTCAGTGCTTCCGGAACGTAAGATGGTGGATGAGTTAACGGATTTAAGCCATTTAATCGATCATGAATTATCATCTCGTGATATGGATATTCGAGATCAGTTGGGGCGTTTAACCCTGATTGAATCTGCTTTGTCGGCAGTTGAGTTGCCATTTTTTGTAGTGAATGAAGAGCGAGATATTATTTGGCTTACTCGGGGTGCCGACATTTTGTGGCAGAGGAATACCACTACTTTTGAAACTCTGTTTGGTATAGATCCGGGTTTAGATTCACCTGTTGGTGAGCAGGTCGCTGAAACTATCTTATTCAATGAGGGCGAGTTGAAGCTGGTCTTGGCGGATGGAGTATATGCTTTAACAGTGGAACAGTTCACCGCAAATGAAGATGAATCCGGTCAGCGCTATCTTATTTTGATTCAGCATAAATCCGAAAGTGCTGAATTTGATGTTTTGTATAACAGTTTAAAATTGCTCTATAAAGATGTCTGGGATGCACCCATTCGTATGGTAAGAGAAGCGTCTCCTTATGCGCCGTTTGCGGTTGCATTAGAGGCGATAAGGTTGAGAGTACTAGAGGTTCTGAGTGCAAGTAATACCTTCGCTAAACATACAAATAATGTTGAAAAGATTACCAAACTACAACAAATAGCATCCTTATTTGACGCAAAAACAGACCACAATGTCTCTGAGGCCCAAGAAGTTTTGCCTGTTGTCTCTACCTCACTGTCTGAGTTGAGTGTAAGAGATGTGAGGAATTTATCGGATCAAATTCAAGATTCCCTTCTACTAGGGTACGAGATGGTTGTTCAACGTCTGTCTTTGGTGGAAAAAGATTTATCTTCAAATGCCTTGCTACTTGATAACGTCAGTCGATGTTTACATGAAGTGAGAGCTGGGGTGTTGTCGAGCTTATCAGCTGCTGAAGGGCAAAATGATACAGTTCGTCATCGTTTTGCTGTTGATTTAGACCACGATATTAATGAAGTTCAAGGTCAAATACAGGAAATGGTGAGAATGATTAGTACTACCTTATCCTTGTTGGAATCAGATCGTAGCGTTGGAAACGCTAGGTTAATGAGAGTGAGGGAAACAGTGGACGATATTGTAAAGCGAATTGAGTTGATAGCAACAGAAGAATCATCCGTTGAGCAAGGAGAAAAGGATGAGGCGTCGGCAGATGGAGATTTATATGAAGAATGGGAGGAATGGTAGTGTTTCCCATTGTTACTTGCGAGGTGTTCAGTGGTTGAAAGCACTTTTAATGATAAAACAAAATGTCTAACGATTGTCATTAATGGGCGTTTTGATTACAGCTCTCATAAGTCGTTTAAAGAAGCCTTTGTTTCAGTCAAGAAAGCGAACGCCTACGAGATTGATTTTAGTAATGTCAGCTATTTAGATAGTTCGGCATTGGGTATGTTGTTATTGTTAAGAGATCATGCTGGTGGTGAGAAAGCGAGCGTTATTTTGAAGAAGCCTAATGGTGCGGTATTAGATATCTTAAAAATAGCGAATTTCCATAGGTTATTTGATATCGAAGAGTAGTGTCTATGGAACAGATTCTGAACATTTTGATCGCGGATGATAATCCTTCTGACCGGATTTTGTTGAAGGCCATCTTGAGTCAGTTTGGTCATAATGTCATTTCAGCGGAAGATGGTCAGGACGCAGTCGATAAATTTGACCCTAATACCATTCAATTAGTTTGTTTAGACGTTAAAATGCCGCGTAAAGATGGTTGGGAGGCTGCTCTTGAAATTCAGCAGGCGGCTGGAAATGTATTTGTCCCCATTATTTTTTTATCCGGTGTAGCAGACCCTGTTGCTTTATCTAATTGTCTGCGAATTGGCGGTACCGATTTTATATCTAAACCCTACAATCCTGCCCTTATTACCGCCAAGTTGAACGCCATTGTGCGCCTGCTAGTAATGCAGAAAACACTGGAGGAACAGCGCGATGCCATGTCATTGTATAATGAGCAATTGGTGCATGATCAAAATGTCGCCAAGGTAGTGTATGAAAATATTACTCACTCCAATTGCTTGAAAGACCCTGCTATATCAACCGTTCACTATGGTACGCATACCTTCAATGGGGATGTTATTTTGGCTGCTTATAAGCCCAATGGTGGTATGCATATATTATTGGGTGATTTTACTGGGCATGGTTTGTCAGCAGCAATTGGCGCTTTGCCACTAGCGGACATCTTTTTTGATTGGACCAAAAAAGGTTTTTTAATGCGGCAGATCATTCCAGAGATTAATGCCAGATTAAAGACTATCTTGCCTGCCAATATGTTTTGCAGTGCTGCCTTTGTCGATATAAAAGTTAATAATAAAAGTATTGAGATTTGGAATGGTGGTTTGCCAGATTTGTTATTTTTCTCTCAGCAATCTATAGCTCCGCAGCGTTTTCCCTCTAAAAACCTTCCCTTGGGTATTTTGCATCCTGACGAATTTGAATGTCAGATCGATCCTGTGACCTTTATTCCAGGTGATCGTTTGGTGGTGTTTTCCGATGGTGTTTACGAAGCGTTAGATAAGTCTGGGATTATGTTTTGTCATTCCGTATTGGATCCTTTTTATCAAGGTCAAGTTCAGGCTGATAAGGCCTTAGACTGGTTGGTGGAGCAGCTAACTGAGCAGGGAGTGTTAGAAAATCCTCATGACGATATTTCTTGTTTGAGTGTATGTCTTGATACCAATATAGGTATCGAGTCGCCAGAACGTGATATGTCGATTAGTCATCATGAGGCGCCAGCAGATTTTTCATTTGAGTATGTCCTCAATGCTGATTCGCTTCGTAATACTGATCCATTGCCTTATGTATTGCAGATTATTACTACTGTGCCTGGTTTAAGCAGTTTTTCCAGTCAGATTTTTATGATTTTGTCAGAGCTTTACTCTAATGCTCTAGAGCACGGTGTGCTTAAGTTAAACTCAGATAAAAAGTGTTCCAGTGATGGTTTTTCCCAGTATTACGAAGAGCGTGAAAGGAGTTTGGCAAATCTTAAAGAGGGGTATGTCAAAATATCCGTGAAAGTCACCTCAGAAGGCAATAGTAGGGTATTGGTCTTATATGTTGAAGACAGCGGTTCGGGCTTTGATTACCAACACATAAATTTTGATATGGCGAACAGTGAGCTGCTTTACAATCGTGGTTTGGCTTTGTTGGATCAGCTTTGTCATAAATTGGAATTTTCTAAGGGAGGAAGTGCTGTTACTGCTTATTATCACTGGCAAGTTGGACAGGATTGATCGCTTTCTACCCCGTCTGTAAGCTTGATTTTCCTAGATTTTTAGCGCTTTTTTCTAGTTGGCCTCACTATTGCATAGTCTTCTATATCTTTGGAGGACATTATGCGCACAGATTCTAATAGCTTATTATCGATTTCGGCTCCGTCGACAGCTAAAAAAGCCCCAATCAATCGCGTGCCAGAACGCAATGGAACGGCGTTTTCGGATGATTTTTCCCGTGCTAAAGAAGCTATTTCGCCAAGAAATGGCTCTCACGCCCCATCATCTAACGTCAGCGAAGCCCGCACCAAGTCAGCGTCTCATGATCAAAATGCAGTGATGGATACGCGCCGAGCTCAGAGTAAAGACCAGCAGAAAGCGTCTTCAGAATTGGCTACACAAAATGCCAAAAAAGACGGGCAGCAGGTATTGTCTTCCTCCTCGAAGGCGACAGATGATGGTAACAAGCCAGCAGTAAAAAACGATAAGTCCTTTGCTTCGGATGGGGAGGATGGCGGCAAAAACTTGCAGTTAAGTGGCGAAGCTTCTCCAAAACAAACGACAGATATCAATCAAGAAAAAGTTAAGCAAACCGCTATTGATACCGCTCAAATTATCGGTGCAGTAAAACAAGTGGCTGTTGACTCGACCCAGTCTCAGTCATTGTCAACGGATATTAAGCAAGGCAGTGTCGATGCATCTGATGTAATGACAAATGTTGTGCAAGATCAAACAGCTGCAATGACGAATAATGAATTACTGCTTGCTCAGCAGTCAGTAGATGTTGATGCAGAAGGCAATTCATTTCAATCAGTGTCAGATCAACAAGGAAGTGTTGTTCAGGTTATGGTAGATGGGCAATTAATGGACAAACCTTTAGCAGACTTATCACTTACTGAAGAGCAATTAGAAAGTTTAAATGCCGATCAAATTGCTGCTTTACAAGCGCAGTCAGCGTTACCACTGAATATGGAGGAAGCGCGTACCGCTAATACCGAAGGTATTGAACGGTCTCCTGAATTCATGGCATCCCTTGGTGTTGAAACGGGGTTAACAGAAGAACAGAAGGCTGCGTTGGCGACTACTCAAATAGCTGATATCCAGCAGCAGGTTGAGCCTACCCCGGTTGCTGCTGCGGTAGCAACTACTCAAATAGCTGATATCCAGCAGCAGGTTAAGCCTACCCCGGTTGCTGCTGCGGTTTCTGCCGGAATGGCCGTGTCTGCTGATAGCTTGGAAGTGGCTGATGGTCAATTGTCTTGGGTATTGGATCAGATGACGAGCTCGTCAAAACAGAGCAATCAAGATGGTTTGGTAACCGGAGTGTTAGCCGATCAAACGGCCAAAGATAATGCTAAACAAGCGCTGCTTGCTGGCGCCGGACTGGTGATGACCGCTAATAAACTGAATAATGAAGCCACTGGCTCTGCAGCGACGGAGATGTTAGAGGGAGTGGATCTTGACGCGGTCGATATGATGCCTAATGAACCAATTGAGTTGCGTAAAAAAGAGCACGAAGCCATGTTGAGCAAAATGGCTGGGCAAAACCCTCTTCCTGATGACGCGGTGATGTTTAATTCATCTCTTCATCAACAGCAGCTTGGACGTGTGATGGGCGCGGCGGGTGTTACCAGTCAATTAGCGACACCAAATCAAGTAGCTGTGAATATGGCGATGAGTGTGCCGCCGGGTCACCCTAACTGGGCTGCTGAAATGGGGCAGAAAGTGGCATGGGTTGCGCGCGAGGGTGGGCATACTGCTCATATTCGTTTGGATCCACCGGAACTTGGTAGTTTAACGGTCAAGGTGTCAGTGGATAATGATGCGAATACACAAATTAACTTTGTCGCGGCCACTCCGCAGGCTAGGGATCTTTTAGAAGGTCAAATGGGACGTTTGCGTGATATGTTGGCGCAACAAGGTATGGATTTGAGTCGCGCAGAAGTGGATGTGTCACAGCAAGATGCTTCAGGAGCGCAAAAAAATCCACGACAAGCTCCACTTGTTGCGAGTAATGATGCAGCCTTAGACGAACAGGGAGAGGAAGAAATGTCGACTACCATGATGTCTTACGTGTCACCTACAGGGGTGGATTATTATGCTTAATTTTGCCTTTGTTGTTGAACATAGTAAAAGAAATTGATGGTGCTCTGCTTTATTCTTTGTAGAATATAGAGTTAGTTGTTTGAGGATGGTTTAACTGGGTCTAGAAGACTCTTGTTTGCCTTCTTCAATATGTTGAGCGTTAAGGTTTTAAGCACCAAAGGTTAAGGTATATGGCTGAAGAAGACGGTTTAGATATTGGTTCCGAGGAAGGAACGTCTAGTAGCAAGAAGAAACTTATTATCATTATTGCTTTGGTTGTTGCTCTTTTAGGTGGTGGGGCCGCGGCGTATTTTCTTTTGTTCAGTGGTTCTGAGGCGCCTGCAGATTCCGCTGAGGCTGAGGCGGCGGCCTTGGCTGCAGAACCATCGATTTATCTAGCATTGGAGCCGGCTTTTACCATAGATATGATGGTGAATGGACGACAGCGCTATGTTCAGTTGAATATGACGGTTAAATCAAAAAATAAAGAGCAAATGGAAGCCGTCACTCAACATATGCCTTTAATTCGTAATAGTTTGGTGTTGTTGTTTTCTAGTCAATCGTTTGATGAGCTTAGAACAGCCGAGGGGAAAGATATGCTGAAAATTGCAGCCCTGGATGCCATAAACGGTATTTTGGAGCAAGAAACTGGGCAAGGCGGCATTGATGGTGTTCTTTTTACTAACTTTGTGATGCAGTAATCATTATGTCGGCTCAAGATCTTTTATCTCAGGACGAAATTGATGCACTCTTACATGGTGCAGATGAGAAGCCTGCCGACGATGATAACGCCGATGAAAATGGTGTCGCTTCCTATGACATAACCAGTCAAGAGCGAATTGTTCGAGGTCGCATGCCGACCTTAGAAATGATTAATGAACGTTTCGCTCGTTATACTCGGATCAGTTTATTTAATATGCTCCGGCGTACTGCCGATGTGTCTTCGGGCGGATTGCAGGTGATGAAATTTGGGGAGTATGTGCATACCTTGTATGTTCCAACCAGTTTAAACTTAGTGAAATTTCGTCCGTTACGAAGCACCGCGCTGTTTATTCTTGACGCCAAATTAGTATTTAAGCTGGTGGATAATTTTTTTGGCGGTGATGGTCGTCACGCTAAAATTGAAGGTCGTGAATTTACCCCAACTGAGATTCGAATTGTTCAGCTTATGCTTGAGCAAGTGTTTGTCGATCTGACTGAGGCTTGGGCGCCTGTTTTACAATTGGAATTAGAATACATCAGTTCCGAAGTAAACCCAGCGATGGCTAACATTGTCAGTCCTAGTGAAGTGGTAGTGGTATCTACATTTCATATTGAATTAGATGGTGGCGGTGGCGAGCTGCACATCACTCTTCCTTACTCCATGATTGAACCAGTGCGTGAATTATTAGACGCGGGTGTACAAAGTGATGTTGATGAAAAAGATGATCGCTGGGGCAAATCTCTTGAGCAAGATGTAAAAGACATTGATGTAAAACTCTCAGTGAATGTGGCTAATAAAAAAGCTACACTAGGGGAGGTTTTAAAATTTAAAGCAGGCGATATTATCCCAGTAGAAATGCCTGAGTCTGTTATAGTACGCGCGAATGGCGTGCCAAGTTTTAAAGGTAAATTGGGCGTCAGTAACGAACGCTATTCGATTCAGGTCACGGAAAATATTAAACCGAACAAGGTAACGAAGTAGCATGGCAGAAGAGCAATCCCCAGATCAAGAAGGAATGGACGAGAACCTAGCGGATGAATGGGCAGCAGCCATGTCTGAAGCTGGGGAAACTGATGATTCAGACGAAGGCGCGGTTGATGATGAGTGGGCAGCTGCGATGAATGAGCAGGAGGTTCAGCCTGTCAAGTTGGAAACCTTGACTGTCCCGAACGTTCCTGATGGTGGTGTTGGCTCGGATTTGGATTTGATCATGGATATTCCTGTGGTCTTATCGATGGAGTTAGGAAACACAGAAATTGCTATCCGTAATCTAATGCAATTAACACAGGGGTCTGTAGTTGAGTTGGATCGATTTGCAGGTGAGCCATTAGATGTATTAGTAAATGGAACCCTTATCGCGCACGGTGAAGTTGTGGTCGTGAATGATAAATACGGTATTCGATTAACGGATGTGGTGAGCCCTTCCGAACGAATTAAACGATTGAAATAGTGTCTTGAAAACGTCTTTTATTTATAAGTTTTTGATGGCCAGTTGCGGTATTTTCTCTGCAACTGGCATTTTTGCGTCTGGAATACAGGAAATGTCAGCCACCGCCTCATTATGGAAAGTGGCGTTGTCTTTGCTGGTGATCATTGCTTTTATACCTGCCAGTTTGTGGTTGTTGAAGCGTTTTCAGCTGGCTCAAATGAAGTTGGGTAAGACGGATATTAAGATTCTGAGCGTGCAATCTTTGGGGACAAAAGAAAAGCTAATGTTAGTTGAAGTAGAGAATGAGAAAGTCTTGCTTGGTGTGACCAGCCATACTATTACTCATCTCAAAAGCTTTCCTAAGCGAGGTCGCCCCTTTGATTCTGAGCTCGTACAAGCGCAGCATGATCAAACTCGTCAGTCTCAAGGCGATGACAAATGAAGCGTCTTGTATTGTTACTTTGTCTATTGTTTCTCCCTGTATTGGCTTGGGCGGAAACTGGCTTGCCTGCGGTTAAATTAGTGACCAATCCTGACGGCAGCCAGGAGTATTCAGTTTCCTTGCAAATACTTTTCATCATGACGGCGTTGACCTTGCTGCCAGCGGCGTTAATGATGATGACGTCTTTCACGCGTATCGTGGTGGTATTGGCGATTTTGCGGCAGGCGATAGGTTTGCAGCAAACGCCCTCGAATCAAATTATGATTGGGATGGCATTGTTTTTGACTCTATTTATAATGACGCCAACCTTGAATCAAGTGAATCAAGTAGCGCTACAGCCTTATTTAAATGAAGAGATGACTTCCGTTCAGGCAGTAGAGGCGGCTTCGGGACCGCTTCGTGATTTTATGTTGGCGCAAACTCGAGAAGACGATATCAATTTATTTGTTAAGTTGGCAGGACAGGAAGGTGCTATCGACTCGCTTGATAATTTGCCTTTTACTATTTTGATGCCAGCGTTTGTGACCAGTGAGTTAAAAACAGCTTTCCAAATAGGCTTTATGATTTTTATCCCTTTCTTGATTGTCGACATGGTGGTGGCCAGTGTATTGATGGCTATGGGTATGATGATGTTGTCGCCTATTATTATTTCATTGCCTTTTAAAATTATGTTGTTTGTCATGGTGGATGGTTGGGCTATGATAATGGGGACACTAGCGGCGAGTTTTGGGATCTAAAGATGAATCCACAAGTGGTATTGGATCTTTATGGGCAAGGTTTTTATCTGATTGTGTTGATTGTCGGAGTGGTGATGATGCCGAGCTTGCTGGTTGGTCTCTTGGTCAGTGTGTTTCAGGCCGCTACTCAGATTAACGAACAAACGTTGTCTTTTTTGCCTAGGTTAATAGTCACTATTTTGGTGATTATGCAGTTAGGGCCGTGGATTCTTACTGAATTGGTGGATTTTACTACTGAACTTTTCATTAATATCCCTTTGATAATAGGCTAATGCTTGAGCTTGATCCACAACAGTTACTCGAGTTAACCATCAGTTTCTTGTTGCCTTTCTTTCGTATAGGCGCTTTTTTTATGGCGCTTCCATTATTTGGTAGTCGTTTGGTCAGTACGCCTGTACGTGCAGCTTTTGCCTTTGTTGTGTCTATTATCATTACTCCAGTGATTAATGTGCCGAATTATGATCCAATTTCTCCTGCTTATATTGTGTTGATTGCAGAGCAGTTAGTGATTGGTTTTGTACTTGGCTTTGTGGTGACAATACTCTTTCAATTATTTTCTTTAGCAGGACAATTGGCCGCTATGAAAGCTGGTCTCGGTTTTGCTATGTCCAACGATCCAGCTAACGGTATTTCAGTGGCGACTATGGGGCAATATTATTTGTCTATGGTGGCTTTGGCGTTTCTCGGTACCAATGGCCATTTGGTTATGATTGAATATTTGGCTGAGAGCTTTCGTTATTGGCCCATTGGAGCTGGGTTTGATAGTCAGCGTTATTGGCAGTTGGTGTTGCTGGGTGGTTGGATGTTTGAAAAGGCTTTGTTGATTGTGTTGCCATTGGCTGTTGTGGTGTTGATTATCAACTTGGCATTTGGTGTAGTGGCCAAGGCTTCGCCTCAGTTGAATATTTTTGCATTAGGCTTTCCTATCATTATGCTGTTTTCCTTATTCTTCTTTTGGATTATGCTGGAAGAGTTCTTGCGCATTTATGCGCTTTTCTTCGAAGAAATTACCAACTGGATGAAGGCTACTTGGGGGATTCAGATTAATGGCTGAAAACGAAGACGGTAGTGAAAAAACGGAAAGCGCCAGTAGTAAGAAGCTTCAAGACGCGCGTAATAAAGGCAATATTCCTCGATCAAAAGATCTTAGTACTGCATTATTATTAATTGTGGCAGCAGTTACCTTGTATGGCACTGGTACACTTCTAGTGAACGATTTAGCGGTGCTTTTCGATTTTAATTTTCTCGTTGAGCGCAAAGATTTATTCGATCTTAATCGTATGGTGTTTCATCTTTATGAATCTGTGGTAGCTATGATGGATTCCATGGTGCTACTTATGTCAGTGTTGGCAGCAGCAGGCATTATTGGAAGTATTGCTCTTGGTGGGTTGAATTTTTCTTGGGAGCCATTGATTCCTAAGCTGAGTAAAATGGATCCGATTGCTGGGCTAAAGCGAATGTTCTCAGTGCAATCTTTAGTGGAATTACTAAAGTCAATTGCCAAAGTTAGCTTGGTGACTTTGATTTCAGTGTTGGTGACTTTACATTTCTTGCCGGAAACTCTTGGACTAACCTTTCAGAATATCCAACTAGCGCTAGAGCATGGTGTTGATATCATCATTTGGTCGTTTATTTTTGTATCGCTAGCCTTGGTTTTGATTGCTGCTATTGATGTGCCTTTCCAAGTTTGGTCGCATAAAGAAAAGTTGAAAATGACCAAGCAGGAAGTGAAAGACGAATTTAAACAACAAGAAGGTGATCCTCTGGTTCGTGGGCGTATTCGTCAACTGCAGCGACAGGCTGCCATGAGTCGAATGATGTCAGATGTGCCCGAAGCGGATGTAATTATTACTAACCCGACGCACTTTTCTGTGGCGTTAAAGTATGATCAAGTGAGTGGCTCCGCGCCGGTGTTGTTGGCAAAGGGGGGGGACTTCATTGCGCTGAAAATTCGAGAGGTAGGCAATCATTACGATATCCCTGTGATACAATCGCCTGCATTGGCGCGGGCTGTTTATCATCATACGGAGATTGGTGAAGAGATACCGCAAGGTCTGTTTAAAGTGGTGGCTCAGTTGTTGGCTTATGTTTACCAATTACGCAATGCCAGGACAGGGGCTCCTATGCCTGAATCTATGCCTGACTTAGATGTGCCTGATGAATTTCAATGGGATGGTAATTGATCATGAAAATAGTTTTATTCGCTAGGGAACTTGTGTGAATTTCGACAGAAGCCGAATAACTGGACAAGTTCAAAGCATTTTTAGCGGGAACTTAGGGATTCCTATCTTGTTATTGTCGCTGTTGGCGATGATGATCTTGCCTATCCCAGCTTTTCTTCTGGACGTTTTGTTTACCTTTAATATTGCCCTTGCTATTGTCGTTTTGTTGGTGGCGATTTATTCCATGCGCCCGCTGGACTTTGCTGTTTTTCCTACTGTTTTGTTGGTATCTACCTTGATGAGATTGGCACTGAATGTGGCATCTACTCGAGTAGTGCTGCTTAATGGTCATGAGGGGGGAGATGCTGCTGGTAAGGTGATCCAGGCCTTTGGTGAAGTGGTGATTGGTGGTAATTATGTTGTGGGCTTTGTTGTCTTCGCTATTTTAATGATCATCAACTTTGCAGTAGTGACCAAGGGTGCGGGTCGTATCTCTGAAGTGAGTGCGCGTTTTACCTTGGATGCTATGCCGGGTAAACAAATGGCGATAGATGCGGATTTGAATGCCGGCATGATTGATGCGGATCAAGCCAAGCAGCGTCGTACTGAAATTGCTTCTGAGGCCGAGTTTTACGGCTCTATGGATGGTGCTTCAAAGTTTGTAAAAGGGGATGCTATTGCTGGCTTATTGATCTTGGGGATCAATATTATTGGTGGTTTATCAATTGGTATGGCGCAGCATGATTTGTCTTTTACGCAAGCTATTGAGCGTTATTCACTATTGACTATTGGTGATGGTTTGGTGGCGCAATTGCCGTCGTTAATGTTATCGACGGCCGCTGCCATCATGGTGACTCGCGTCAATGAAACAGGGGATATGGGCTCGCAGGTAGTCAAACAAATGTTTGGCTCTTCTAAAGCACTTTATATCGCAGCAGGAGTAATGACCATTATGGGCGTTGTTCCTGGTATGCCACACCTTGCGTTTTTAAGCTTGGCAGCTTGCTTGGGTGGTTTGGCCTATTTCTTAGAATATCGTAAAAAACAAAAGGTCAATCAAGGTAAAAAATCTTCTGAGTCTTCAACGACAGATACTCCTGTGCCGGCGGAATCGAAAGATTTAAGTTGGGATGATGTTGCTCCTGTGGATATGCTAGGTCTAGAAGTTGGCTATCGTTTGATTCCATTAGTAGATAAAACTCAAGGGGGCGAATTGTTAGCGCGGATCAAGGGGGTGCGCCGAAAATTGTCGCAAGATTTGGGTTTTTTGGTGCCCAGTGTTCATATTCGTGACAATTTGGATCTGATGCCTAATGCTTATCGAGTCACTTTGATGGGGGTAAGTTTGGCTGAGGCCGAAGTGCATCCGGATAAAGACTTGGCGATCGACCCTGGTCAAGTTTTTGGAACCATTGAGGGGGTGCCTGGTAAGGATCCTTCATTCGGATTGGATGCAGTTTGGATTGATCCGAAAAAGCGTGATCAGGCGCAAACATTTGGCTATACCGTTGTGGATGTCAGTACGGTAGTAGCAACTCATGTGAATCAAATTATGCATAAACATGCTTATGAACTGATTGGTCATGATGAGGTTCAGCAGTTGCTTAGCTTGTTGAAACAATACAACCCTAAACTCGCAGAAGAACTGGTACCGAATACTGTGCCGTTGAGTGTATTGTTGAAAGTGTTGCAGAACTTGCTAATTGAAGGGGTGCCATTACGTGATATGCGTACCATTGCAGAAGCCATCATGGGAGTACAGCCAAAAACACAAGATCCTATGATATTAACGGCGGCAGTGCGAACGGCATTGTCGCGATTGATTATTCAAACACTGGCCGATGGTGTGGAAGAGATTCCTGTGCTGACGTTAGAACCTCAATTGGAAAAGATGCTGATGCAGACAGTGCAACAAAGTCAACAGTCAGGTATTAAAAACGAAGAAGCGCTTATTCTCGAACCACAAATGGCGGAACAATTACAAACTTCTTTACGACAATCTGCTGAACAGCAAGAGGCAATGGGGAATACGCCTATCCTCATAGTATCAGCGCCTATCCGTCCGATGCTTGCACGTTTTATGCGTTATGGGATGGTGAATATGGCGGTGCTTTCCTATCAGGAAGTGCCAGATCATAAGCGTATAACAGTGGTGGGTGTAATAGGCCAATAAAGTTTACCTATTAATGGTAAATATTGTGGCTATATTTATTCTATTCTTTCGGGTAAGCTATGGATTTGTAAGAGAAATAAGCTGGAAGGATTAGGTTATTCATGCAAATTAGGCGTTTTCGTGCACCTGACATGCGGCAAGCGATACGGAAAGTTCGAGATGCTGTAGGTCCAGACGCTGTAATATTATCAAATCAGCGCTTGCCGACGGGTGAGATAGAAATTGTTGCGGCTCTTGACTACGATGGCTCTATGCCACCTTCCATGTCAAAAGGGGCGGCTTCACCTCGTTCTCAATTTAGTCGTCAAGAAGCCATTCCAGCAGCAAGACAAGATTTTACGCAAGACCCAAGTGCGGACTATTTAGAGCGAATTGAACGTGCCAAGCAAAAAAGGGTCTCTTCCTCGCAACACGCCCAGTCAAACAAATCTTCTTCTGACATGGCATCACCTAAGCCGTCTTATCGATATGAAGCTGTTTCATCAATTGAAATGCCAGCAGCAGAGGACGGTGAAAAGACTGAAGTAGAAGAAGCCCTATCAATTCGAAATACTGAAGGTGCTCAGCAACTTCGTGAAATGGAGCGAGAGTTACAACAAGTTCGTGCTATGTTGGAACAACGTCAGAATGAAGGGGCAGACCCTCAATCTAAGCGTGGTCAATTGGAAAGCAAAGCGCGTGAACAATTAAAAGCGCTTGGTTTATCTGATTTAGTCGCATCACGTTTAATGGATGATATTGACCTTAAAGGTCGAGAAGACGATTGGAACCGATTATTAGCGCATTTAGCTGATTATATCCCCGTACGTTCTGGTGGTGCAGAGCTGAGTGGTTGCATTGCTTTTATGGGCCCAACCGGTGTAGGTAAAACAACTTCAATTGGTAAAATTGCCGCTCAACATGTTCTAAAGCATGGGCCTGAAGGGGTGGTGTTAATTACGACAGATACCTATCGAATAGCTGCTCATGAGCAGTTGCGTACTTTTGGGCGTATATTGAACGTTCCTGTTGAGGTGGTAAATGAGTATTCGGACCTAAACGAAGTCTTGACCAAATACGCTCATTATTCCTTGGTCTTGGTGGATACAGCAGGGATGAACCCCCGTGATTCGAATCTTGAGCGTCAATTGCTGATGATGAAACGAGCACGTGCGAGTTTGCAAAAATTGCTGGTGTTACCTTGTACAAGTCAGCGCCAAGTATTGAAAACTGTGGTTGATGTCTACTCTCAAGTGCAGTTGGATGGTTGTGTATTAAGTAAACTTGATGAGTCTGCTTCCTTAGGTGAGGCAATAAGTGTGGTCATTGAAGAAGGTTTACCTGTAGTATATTTGGCGGATGGTCAACGTATCCCAGATGATATTGAACCAGCTCGAGCACATAATTTAATTAGTCGTGCCGTGTATACGGCAGAACACTACAACCATCTTTTTGGGTCACTAAAGTATGGTAGTTAGTAAAATTATGTTATTTCAGAAAGCGTTGCGCCAAACTATGTAGTACAGTTTGATTGCGCAACTTACTTAAAGACGAAGGTTGCTCAGACGATTTTATGCAAACCAAAAGTGGATATGACACCTACACCAAAAAGGCAACGCTATCGATTGATGCGATTGTCGAGCAGTATGGGTACTTGGTAAAGAAGATTGCCTACCATCTATTAGCTCGATTACCTGACAGTGTGGATATAGATGATTTGACTCAAGCAGGTATGATGGGCTTGATTGAAGCCTATAAGCGCTTTGAGTCAACCAAGGGTGCGAGCTTTGAAACCTATGCGGGTATTCGTATCCGTGGTTCTATTATGGATGAAGTGCGAAAATCTGATTGGGCTCCTCGTTCTGTACGTCGCAATGGGCGTGCAGTAACCAACGCCATCAAAGAGCTTGAGGCAAAGTTAGGAAGAGATGTTTCCGATATGGAGGTTGCAGCCCATATGGGAATCGGTATGGATGAATATCATGATATGTTGCATTCATCCATGTCGACACAGCTGTTTAGTTATGAAGAGATGCTAGACTCTGATGCAAATAATTTTGATGGAGCGGAAAGTGAAAGTGAAAATGCTCCATATGCATTGGTAGAAGAAAGTGGTTTTCAGGGGCAATTAGCCGCTGAAATTGACAATCTACCAGAACGGGAAAAGTTGGTTTTATCCTTGTACTACAATGATGAACTAAACTTAAAAGAAATTGGTGCTGTTTTAGGCGTCAGTGAATCAAGGGTTAGCCAAATTCATAGCCAAGCGGCAATGAGATTACGTGCTAGGTTGAGCGATTGGCGAGATTAAATTATGTGTTGTGGAAATATACCTTTGGGGTGTGGAGGTTGCATTGGATAAAAACATGAAGATCCTGATTGTTGATGATTTCTCGACAATGAGACGAATCATTAAAAACTTGTTACGGGATTTAGGGTTTACCAATACAGTTGAAGCGGATGATGGAACGACTGCGTTACCAATACTTCAAGCTGGTACAATCGATTTCCTCGTAACCGACTGGAACATGCCTGGAATGACGGGTATTGAGCTTTTGCGTGCAGTCCGGGCTGATGAGAAGTTGAAAAGTATCCCAGTATTAATGGTAACGGCAGAAGCAAAGCGTGACCAAATCATTGCGGCAGCACAAGCTGGTGTTAATGGTTATGTTGTTAAGCCTTTCACAGCCGTAGCACTGAAAGAAAAAATTGAGAAGATATTCGAACGAATCGATGCTGCCAAATAGGGATATTTAGATGTCAAATAAATTGGGATCTGGACTAGTGGATTTTGAAAAACAAGTAAAAGATGGCGCTGTAGAACTTTTGAACCATATCGAAGTCGGTGATTTCAGTGGTGCGATAAAGATTATCCAAGAGTTAAGCGAAGCTAGACATAATAGCTTTTATAACGAAGTGGGATACCTAACGCGAAGTCTGCATGATGCTATTCGTGATTTTCAAATTGATTCGATGGATTTGGTTGTTAATGAAGAGGTAGAAGGTTCTTCTAAAATAACGGATGCATCTGATCGATTGACTTATGTTATCGAAACAACTAGTGCAGCTGCCAATAAGACCATGGACATGGTTGACAGTAGTGTACCAGTTGCCAGTGAGCTGCAAAAGCAGGCACGTGAGCTTCGAAAAGATTGGGGACGTTTAATTCAACGTGATTTATCGCCGCAAGAATTTCGAGATTTGTATAAGCGAATCGACGTTTTTTTGTCGTACGCTGATGAAAGCGCTACTACATTACATTCTAATCTAAATACGATTCTTCTAGAACAAGGCTACCAGGACTTAACGGGTCAAGTAATTTCTAGAGTAAATGAACTGATTCGAGATGTAGAGGAGAAACTTGTACATCTTGTCGCAGTTGCGGGGCGTGTTGATAGCATTTCCGGCATTGAGCATCAAGAGGAGGCACAAGAGGCTGATGATACACGAGGCCATGGTCCTTCTATTAATAAACAAAACAACCCTGAAGTACTGAATAGTCAAGACGAAGTAGACGACTTGCTATCAAGTCTTGGTTTCTAGAAGAAGGAGCTGAGGATGAGTTTCGAAGTCGATGAAGAAATTCTACAGGATTTTTTGGTAGAAGCTGGAGAGATTCTAGAGCAGCTTTCCGAACAATTAGTAGATCTAGAGCAAAATCCTGAAGATAAAGCTCTGCTTAATGCTATATTTCGTGGTTTCCATACCGTAAAAGGCGGTGCTGGATTTTTGCAATTAACTGCATTGGTTGATTGCTGCCATTATGCAGAAAACGTTTTTGACATTTTGAGAAATGGTCAACGTCAAATTGATTCCGACCTAATGGATACCGTATTGCAAGCTTTGGATGCGGTAAATGGAATGTTTGAAGTCGTTCGTTCTGGTGGAGAACCAGAACCTGCAGATCCTGAATTAATTGCTACTTTGAGTGCTTACGCAACTCCTCCCTCTGAAGAAGAAATGGCTGCCGCAGCGGAGCCAGAACCCGAGCCAGAGCTAGAAGAACCTGTCTCTGAGTCTGAACCTGATCCAGAAGAGACGCCTGCACAGGATGAAAAGTCAGAGTCAGTGGATATTTCTGATGATGAATTTGAATCGCTTCTAGATGCGCTAGGTGATGATGCGCCAGCTGCTGCATCTGCAGAAAATGCATCGAATACAGCAGAAGCTGGAGATGATGACATTACCGAAGATGAATTCGATGCCTTGCTTGATCAGCTACATGGTAGTGGGGCGCCTGGTGTGAATGATGAGGCTGATTCGCCAAGTAAGCCTGTGGAAGCCAATGCTAGTAAAGCGGCGGAGTCTGATGATATCACAGAAGATGAATTTGAAGAGTTATTAGATAGCTTGCATGGTGAAGGCGCGCCTGGATCGTCGGCTGAAAAAGATGATTCAGCAAAAGAAACGAAAGAAGATAAGACGTCAGAAACATCTAAGGCAGATTCCGCAGCTGATAATGCAGAATCTGATTTGATTACTGAGGATGAATTTGAGTCGCTTTTAGATACTTTGCAAGCTGAGAAAAAAGCACAACAAACAGCAGAACCTGCAAAGTCTGAAACCAAGAAAACCGCCCCCAAAAAAGAGCAGCCGGCAAAACCAAAAGCAGCTCCTGCGCCGAAACCTGCTGCTAAACCTGCAGCAGCTAAAGCCGAAGCTCCGAAAGAAAAAGCTGCTAATGCTCCTGTGACACAAGAAGCTACCGTTCGTGTTGACACCAAACGTCTTGATGACATCATGAACATGGTAGGTGAGTTGGTATTAGTACGAAATCGCTTGGTGCGTTTAGGCTTGCAGAGTGACGACGAGTCTATGGGTAAAGCAGTTGCCAATCTTGATGTAGTAACCGGTGATCTGCAGAATGCGGTTATGAAAACTCGCATGCAACCTATCAAGAAAGTGTTTGGTCGTTTCCCTCGAGTGGTACGAGATTTGGCTCGTAACATGAAGAAAGAAGTTAACCTAGTGTTAAAAGGGGAAGACACTGACTTAGATAAAAACTTGGTAGAAGCCCTTGCAGATCCTTTAGTTCACTTGGTGCGAAACTCAGTTGACCATGGTGTGGAATCTCCCGAGAAGCGTGAAGCGAATGGTAAGCCTCGCATGGGTACTGTTATCTTGTCAGCGGAGCAAGAAGGTGACCATATCCTCTTGTCTATCGAAGACGATGGTGCTGGTATGGACCCAGATGTATTACGTAAAAAAGCCGTTGAAAAAGGCTTGATGGATACGGATGCGGCTGAGCGTTTATCTGATGACGAAGCCTTTAACCTGATCTTTGCCCCTGGGTTCTCTACCAAAGTTGAGATCACAGATGTGTCTGGTCGTGGTGTTGGGATGGACGTGGTGAAAACCAAAATTTCTCAACTAAACGGTACCTTGGACATCAAATCTGTATTGGGTCAAGGTTCTCGCTTTATCATTAAAGTACCATTAACACTCGCTATTATGCCGACCTTGATGGTGACCTTATCTGATCAAGCTTTTGCTTTCCCATTGGTAAGCGTGAATGAAATTTTCCATTTAGATCTAAAGAAAACCAATATTGTTGATGGTCAGCAAGTGGTAGTCATTCGTGGTAAGACTCTGCCTATTTTCCACTTGCAAAATTGGCTGGTGAAAGGTTCTAAAACGGACGAAAATCCTTCTGAGGCTCACGTTGTTGTGGTTCAGGTAGGAATGAATGAAGTTGGCTTTGTTGTGGATCAACTGGTCGGACAGGAAGAAGTTGTTATTAAACCACTAGGGAAAATGTTGCAAGGTACTGCAGGTATGGCAGGGGCAACAATTACGGGTGATGGTCGTATTGCATTGATTCTGGATGTGCCAAGCATGCTAAAAAGTTATGCATCAAGGTAACAACTAAGTTATACATTTTGGAGATGTAGTATGCCGGTAAAAGTGCTGGTTGTTGATGACTCAGGCTTTTTCAGACGCCGATTGGTGGAAATTTTCGAAGCAGACCCGCGTTTGTCTGTTGTGGGGACGGCTAATAACGGCAAAGAAGCGATTGATAAAGTTCAATCGCTGTCACCAGATGTGGTGACCATGGATTATGAAATGCCCGTAATGGATGGTATTGCGGCTGTTTCTAATATCATGAAGGTCAAACCCACTCCGGTGTTAATGTTCTCTTCTCTTACCCATGAAGGCGCTAAAGTTACGTTAGATGCTTTAGAAGCGGGTGCGGTTGATTTCATGCCTAAGAACTTTGAGGACATATCTCGAGATTCTGCGGTGGTGAAGAAAGCTTTGGTTGACCGCGTGTTGGCGGTGGCTCGTACGCGTTTATCGAGTGGTGGTGGAAGTACTGAACCGCTTACGTCGCGTAAAGAGCATAAAGCCATTGTCACTGATCGAGGGGTAATTATTCCTCGTTCTCGAAAGCGCGTTAGTCTCGTCGCTATTGGTACTTCCACAGGTGGCCCAATGGCGCTCCAAGCTGTATTAAGTAAAATCCCCGAAGACTTTTCGGCACCTCTTGTGTTGATACAGCATATGCCTGCTGCTTTTACGGGGGCTTTTGCAGAACGTTTGAATAATATATGTCAAATTAAAGTGAAAGAAGCACAGGATGGTGATCGTCTTGAAGCCGGAGTGGCCTTACTTGCTCCTGGTGGAAAACAAATGATGATCGATTCACGTAATGGCGGTTGTGTACGTATTTTGGATGGTGATGAACGTCTAAATTACAAGCCATCGGTTGATGTGACTTTTGGTTCGGCATCAAAATGCTACCCAGGAAAAGTTCTGTCAGTGGTTATGACGGGGATGGGCGTAGATGGCCGAGAAGGTGCCAGGATGCTCAAAAACTCAGGTTCTAAAGTTTGGATTCAAAGTGAAGATACCTGTGTTATTTACGGCATGCCAATGGCGGTTGAAAAGGCTAATTTGGCCGATGAAATTATCGACTTGAATCATATTGGTGAACGTATTGTACGCGAGGTCGGTTAGTGGACTTAGTCACCTTAGCAGGTTTATTAATTGCATTTAGCTCAGTTTTCCTTGCTAATTGGTTGGGCGGTGGGGAAGTGGTTTTACTACTCAATCTCCCATCCGCTATTATCGTTATTTTCGGTAGCCTCGGTGCGACGCTAATTCAGAGCAGTATTCAAGAAGCAATTCGTGCTTTAGCTTTACTTAAATGGAGTTTATTTCCACCTGTTTTTGATTTTACCTCAGCACGAACTACCATAAACAATCTCGCCCATAAGGCACGACGTTTATCTTTATTAGCTTTAGAATCGGATGTCGGTGCTATCAATAATCCTTTTTCTACCCGAGCTTTACAGATGGCCATAGATGGCACTGACCCAAATGTGTTGTCTGATCGTTTGCACGATGATGCCATTCGCATTCACGAAAGACGGACAAAGAGCGTATCTTTTATTGAATCCATTGGTGGGTATGCTCCAACTTTAGGGATCATGGGATCTGTTTTGGGGCTAATACAGGCGATGGCTAATTTGAATAGTCCTGAAGCGCTGGGGCAAGGGATCGCAGTGGCTTTTGTATCGACTTTATATGGGCAAGGCTTTGCGAATTTGGTGGTGTTTCCCATTGCCAGAAAGTTGTCCAATTACATTGATAAAGAGCTGCTCTATCATCAACTTCTTATTGATGGTATTTGTGGGATTGCGATTGGTAAGCATCCATACCGCTTAGAACTTGAGTTGGCGACTTATGAGTGATGTTGAATCTGGTTCATCTAAACGCCGTAAGTTGGTTAAGTCTTCCCCCGCACATCCGCCAGGAAAAGACCGATGGATTCTCTCTTACGCTGATTTTATTACTTTGCTCTTTGCCTTCTTTGTTGCTTTGTATTCCTTGTCATTAAAAAATTCTGATGATGAAAAGCGTCTAAAGGAAAGTTTACAAGGCGTATTTGAAGCGGTCCAAAAATCGGTAAAACCCATCAATATAGGAGACCCCATTGTTGGAGAACCCAAAGATGCTGAATTAATCGAAACGATACCCCTTCCTCAAGAAGCGTTTGAAGTTGAAGAAGATCAATCTTCTGCTGTATATGCTTTATTGAGTCGTTTGGTTGAACAGCAATTTTCTGGTTTACATCAAACTGGTCAAATTGAAGTGTCAGAGTCGGCTGATTGGGTCAGTCTAGAAATGAAATCGGCTTTATTATTCGGTGCTGGCGAGTATGAACTGACTAATGAAGCGGTAGCTCTACTGATAATGGTTGCAAATGTTTTAAATGCTTATCCATCTGCAGTAATAGTCGAAGGTCACACAGATAATTTGCCGGTAAACTCTCCACGTATTGGTAACAATTGGAACTTATCTAGTTTACGTGCTTCATCTGTTGTAGATGAGTTGGTGTATCGCGGTATGAATCCTGCAATGGTTGCTCCAATGGGGTTTGCTAGTGAACATCCAAAAGTAAGAAATACCAATGAATTTGCTCGGCAGCAAAATCGTCGCGTGGTAATACGAATTAGCAAGCGAAGAGCCGATAATTTATATGATTACTTGTTTAAGTAAGCAGTTACTGTATATGATTGATTGCAAAGAATTCGTAAGCAGAAAAACAGTTTAGGATAGCGGAGAGTCAGAGTGCACATTTGGGCGGTGGCGAATCAAAAAGGTGGTGTAGGTAAAACGACGACAGTAGTGTCTTTAGCCGGACTATTGGCGGACGCAGGACACCGTGTATTAATGGTGGATTTAGACCCTCATGGTTCATTAACAAGCTATTTCCGATTTGATCCAGACTCAATAGAGAACAGCGCTTATAACCTTTTTCAGGTGTCTGGAAAAATGCCGGATGAATTGCCACCTTCTTTGATATTGGAAACGGGTCATCCAAATTTGTCTTTGTTGCCGGCCTCTACCGCTTTGGCTACTTTAGAACGCCATGCCCAAGCGCAAGGCGGTATGGGCTTAGTGATCTCCAAAACGCTAGCCATTTTATGGGATGATTATGATTACGTTTTAATCGACAGTCCGCCCGTGTTGGGTGTGTTAATGATTAATGCTCTGGCGGCATGCCAACAATTGATTATTCCAGTACAAACGGAATTTTTGGCTATTAAGGGATTGGAGCGTATGGTGCGTACTTTGACTATGATTAACAGAGCACGTAAGCGTCCAGTGCCTTATTTGATTGTGCCAACTTTATTTGATCGTCGTACTCAGGCATCTAATAAGAGTTTGCGTAATTTAAAAGATATGTACGAAGAGCTTGTTTGGCACTCAGTCATTCCCGTTGACACAAAATTACGTGATGCCAGTACAGCAGGAATTGCTCCGTCGGCATTGGATTCAAGTGCTCGTGGCATCAAAGCATACGCGAGTCTGATGGATTCATTGATGAATCCAGCGGGATAGAAAATACATATGAAAGAAACAAAGAACAAAGAAGACGTATTGATTGGGCCGCAAGCCGCGGTACAACGTTATTTGGATGATTTGCTGCAAGAAGCAACATCGGAAACTTCTGAATCGGAACAGATCGTATCGGAAGAAGGTTTACAAGAAGATGAGGCGCTTGCAGAAGACGTTGAAGTCAGTCTTGCTGAGAATACAGAAGAGATCGTAGAGTCTCAACAACAAACACTTGATGCTGAGC
This sequence comes from Marinomonas sp. ABL3_031, assembly GCF_056161265.1. Taxonomy (NCBI): domain Bacteria; kingdom Pseudomonadati; phylum Pseudomonadota; class Gammaproteobacteria; order Oceanospirillales; family Oceanospirillaceae; genus Marinomonas; species Marinomonas sp. ABL3_031. The sequence goes on along the minus strand of NZ_JBSWYU010000014.1, from coordinate 258 downwards.
CGAGTGCAGAGATTGACGTTCCATCAGATAGTGAGCCGAGCACGGATTTATCTGCTACTGACTGGTCCTCCATTGATGCGTCTTTTAAGGATTTTGAGAACGCCGTTGCAGATCATGTAGAAGAAAGTTTGCCAGTTGAGTCGGAAAGTAAGCAGGCTATTGAGCCAGAGCCAGAGCCAGAGCCAGAGCCAGAGCCAGAGCCAGAGCCAGAGCCAGAGCCAGAGCCAGAGCCAGAGCCAGAGCCAGAGCCAGAGCCAG